>NZ_CANBCQ010000002.1 GCF_947367125.1 uncultured Lactobacillus sp. | reverse complement strand
GACCGTGTTGGATAAATTCGATAAGATCGTAGCTGATGCTGGCTATGGCAGCGAATATAATTACTCAATGCTGGAAGGAAAACATCTAGACAAGAAGTACTTTATTAGTTTCAACTTCAAATATCATAGTCAGCGAAAGGATCGCTCGACAAGTCAGGTACGTGATTTTAAGGTCTATGAGGCGGACGAGTTTCAGCTTACACCAGAACGGCTAGCGGACGCCAACGTCAGGTATGCTATAACCCTAACTAGCAATATTTAAAAGAAAAAGCAAAAGAAGTTCTTCAAAGCGAAGAAGGCAAACATATCTAAGAGGCAAAAAGAAAGTTGAAACCGATGTCGGAATAGCATTCATGATGATGAATATAAGCAAATATTGGAACAGAAAAAGGCCCAAAGACCGGTTTTATTTAATTTTAAGAGAAAAAAGGACGATCAAAACTCACTTAAGAATTTTGATCGTCCTATTATTATGGTCTAGGAGTTAGTTTTTTTCCAGACACTTTTATATTGTTAAAAGTGATAAAAAATGATACGATTTGAATTTATAAGCATTGATATATCAAGGATCGTTTAGTATTCTCCACGTATGTGGAGGTAAAACTCTTATATATTATGAGTAAAATAAAATATAGCATGAATGATACCAGTGATTTGATTTGTATCTTAATTAAGAAGATGATTTTTAATGACTAAATATACAGAAGCCAAGGCAAAAGCAAATAAAAAATGGGATGATAAAAATAAAGCTCGTAAACTTTACATCAATAAAAGATCTACCACTAAAAGCTTTATTTTAAATTTAGCTACTGCTGAAGACCTTGAACAAATTGAAAAATACATTGAACAAAGAAAAAGTGAATTATAATAATATGCATAAGCGCCATGTTTATACAACTTATTTTTGCTCTGTATAATAGAATTTAAACCGAAAAAAAGCCGAAAATTTTGACGAATAAAGGAGATTTTTAAAGAATGTCAGAGAACAAGAAACAAGCTAAAACCACTGATAGTAAGGCAAAAACCAACTACGACACGGCAATCTTTGCTGGCGGTTGTTTTTGGTGCATGGTTGAACCTTTCGACACAGTTGACGGAGTAGAAAAAGTAGTCTCTGGTTATACTGGTGGTCATGTTGCCAATCCAACATATGAGCAAGTCTGTTCAGGTACGACTGGCCATACTGAAGCTGTTGAGATTACCTTTGATCCAGCAAAAATATCGTATGATCAATTGCTAAACTATTATTGGCAAGTGACTGATCCCACAGATGCGATGGGGCAATTCCAAGATCGTGGTGATAATTATCGCCCAGTAATTTTTTATAATTCACTTGCTCAAAAAGAAGCAGCTGAAAAATCTAAGCAAATGTTACAAGCTAGTGGCAAATTTGATAAACCAATCGTAACTAAAATTGAACCAGCTAAGCCATTTTATCCAGCTGAGGAATATCACCAAGATTTTTATAAAAAAGATCCACTTAGATATGAAATGGAAGAAGCAGGTGGAAGAGCTGAGTTCATCAAGGAACATTGGGATAAATAAAACATACTAACATAGTGTTGGATTATGAATCGACGGATTCATAATCCGGCACTTTTTATTTTGTCTAGAATAAGAAGTGAAGATAAAGCAAACTAAGTCTTCAGCTTTTTTGACACTTGATGTCGTAAATAAAACGGACTGCTTTACCGCCTATTTATAAGTCTCTTCGAAGTCTGTGGGCACTTGATGCCGAGTTTAGAAAATGAGAATTGAATAGCCTGATAAAGCTGTTTATCTTCACTTGGAGGTTAAATGATGAAATAAAATATTATCTTTGGCATTGATGTTAGTAGTAAATCATCTACAGTTTGTGTTGTAATTGATCGGGTTAAGCAAGGTAAAACTTTTAGGATTACTAATGATTCCTTTGGCTATCAAGACCTATTGGATCATTTAAATCAATACTTAATCACGCCTTTAGTAGTCTTTGAAGCTACCGGAGTTTACTCATTAGGCTTGCAAGCTTTTTTAGAGGATAATACTTAAAGCTTAATCCTTTAAAGGCTAAGAAACTGATGGATAACAATTTAAGGCACAATAAAACCGATAAGGTTGATGCTTATCGGTTAGCTTTAATTCAATTCAATGCGCCACAAAAATTGCGTACCCCTCAATCTAAGCAATATCATGAATTGCAAAATGCGAGTCGTTATTATGAAGAGCTAACCAGAGCTTTAATAGTCAATAAGAATCAACTTCATCGTAATTTGCAGTCTACCTTTCCTCAGCTAGAAAACGTGCTTTCTAAGCCAGCAGGCCGAATCTATTGGACAATTGTCAGCTTATTTCCACATGCTCAATATGTCTTAAATCACAATGAGAACCAAGTTTTTCAAAGCTTATTGGATATTTCTGGTATTGGCAGACAAAGAGCACATTATTTAACGGCTAGACTCTATGCTTTAGCTAGACAAGCTTATCCATATGACACTAAGGACAGTATTATTGTTCGAGCAATTCAGAGAAATATCTCTAATTTGCTTTCTTTAAGTACAGAAAGAGAAAGCACAGTCAATTATATGGAAAAACTTTCTAAGCAAGTAAATGCACGGTCTTTAACTATCTATGAGAGCATTCCGGGCATTGCCAAAATTACTGCAGTTAGATTAGTAGCAGAATTAGGAGATTTAAGACGGTTTGATACTTCTACTCAAATTGATGCCTTTGTTGGCATTGATCCAGGCCGCTATCAATCGGGGGAAAAGGACAGTCGTTTGGGAATAACTAAACATGGCAATCATTTAGCTAGAAAGATCCTTTATCGAACAATTACTCAAATGGAAACTGTAAAGGCTACGCAACCTTGTCATATTACTGATTATTATGATAAGAAAAAACGATCTTCAAATAGTCGAGGCTATAAGAAGATCGCCATTGCATCAGTTCACAAACTGATACGTACAATGTTTGCTCTTATCAAACATGATCAATTATATGATTACAACGTAGCCACACATAACCAAAGACTTTAGTTGAAATCAAATGATCAACTTCAGTATAACAACCTATGAAAAAACTACAAGTACTCATAGGTTTATTTGTGATACCATTGTTTTCTTTCAAATTCTGCTTTTTCTTTTTTTGACCCAATTCGCACCATCAAAACAAGTAAACTTTTCTACTTAAGTCACTGATAATACTTGACTTAGGGTAGAAAAAAGCAGATCACAACTGTTATAAGTTGTGATTTGCTTTTTCGCTTTCAATATTTTAGATTATGTTAACTATTTCTTTAAGTTGCCTTTGATAGCTTCTATTGGATTGAGCCAAGTACCGTTGTTAACGTTCCAATTCTTACATGGAAAACCATATTTGTTTATGTAATCTTTATTTGTTTGAGTAACGCCAAGGTGTAAGTGTGAGCCAGTTAGCTTACCGATCTTTTGACCTAATTTAATCTTTTGGCCAGTCTTAACATAAATGTCTTTTTTCTTATTAAAGCCTTCTTGGTAAACTTCAACGTAATTGTCAGGACTAATGACCCAGATGAACCAGCCAAGACCGTTACCGTAAGCAACCTTTTTAACAGTACCTTGATGGATTGCATATACGTTAGAATGCCCAACTTCTGAAAAACCAAAATCCCAACCATTATGGAAGTAGGAAGGTGGTGTAGTAGAACGCATATAGTTAGTTATGCCAAAAGTTTGGGCATTATACATTGGACGAACACCATTTTTCTTGTTGGCTTTAAACGGATAAGCCCACTTGAGGTTCTGGGGTTGAACTTCAGTTGTATTTTGTGAGTCATCAAGCGTATCAGCAGAAGCAGTAGCAGTTGATAAACCAACGCTTGAAGTTAATAATGCAATACCTAACAAAGAAATTATTAATTTACGAAATTTCATTATAAAAACAAACCAGATAAGATCTGATTTTTGTCTCCTCTCTTAATTCACGTACACTATTGTAGCTCAGTAGTTTTACGATAAAGTTACAATTAAATTTCGATTGATAACAAAAAGTTAGTATAGGTATATGTGAATATGCTTTTGGTTAGGCTAGTTAAAAGAGGATGATAAAGCAGTGTCATGGCTAAGGTGTTTGGGTGAAATTCTTAATTGTGAGCGAGAAAGATTGGCAGACAAATAATATTTTTGTTTATTTGTTTAGGAGAAATCATAGCAGAATGATATTGTGATTCCTCTTTTTATTTGAATATTATGTCAAGCAGATATTGTCTATTTAATAAAAATCGATATACTTGGTAATAGGATCAAAATGATGAAAAAATGGTGTTTGCGTATTTTCATTTGGCGCTATAAAGGGATTTGTTTACTGTATTCTCCACACATGTGGAGGTGATCCTCACAAAAATGCTTTTCTTGATTTTGCAGATCTATACAAGGCTAAGTATTCAATCCCAATTGCTTTTAAAATGACTGCTAAATATGGAAATCAAGACATTGCTACACATACTCGGATTGCAATGAGGGATGATTTTAAAAAAGGTAAACTATTGGCTAAAATGGTAAAAGATTTGAAAAGTCTTTTATTAAAAGATAGCACTGCCGATATTGAATCTCCTCAAGTAACAATGAGTTTGTGGGACGATCGTGAAGGCCTACAGAGATTTGGCGTTCAATATCATGAGGCACAGTCATGATTGTGATTACTTTAAGCAAAACTCCACAATCTTTGCGTGGAGACCTAACTAAGTGGTGTCAGGAAGTTCAAACGGGCGTTTATGTTGGAAACTTCAGTGCACGTATTCGCGATCTTTTATGGCAAAGAATTATATCTAATATTGGACATGGTGAAGCAACATTAATATATAGTACTAATAATGAATTAGGCTTCGACTTTAAAACTACGCGTCAAGACAAGATGGTGGCTGATTTTGATGGCATACCGTTGATGGTGCATTTAAATAGTCAAAATAAGACATCTAGCAAAAAGAAATTAGGATTTAGTAAAGCAGCACAGCATCATAAAGTAAATACTTTTCGATCCCAAGTCCAGGATAAAGCTGATAGTTTAACTTCACTAGCGGTTCTTGATATAGAAACAACAGGGCTTAATCTTGAAAAAGATAAGACTATATCAATTGGAGCTATAAAGTATCTTGAAAATAATGATTGTGAGAGATTTTATCGATTAATCAAAATTGATACTGAAGTGCCTGATAATATAGAAAAAATAACCCAGTTAAATAAGGAAATATTAGCTAGTAAAGGAATTAATATTAAAACTGCTTTGCTAGATTTGAGAAAATTCTTAGCTGACAGGATTGTTGTTGGTTATAACTTACCGTTCGATATTAATTTTTTGAATAGAGATTTCAAAAAGTATTGTCATTATTCATTATTAAATGAATGCGTTGATTTGCTTTCTGCAGTTAAAAAGAGAAATGTCTTTTTGGATAACTATCATTTGAGTACTGTGCTAGAAAATTACAATATTAAAAATTCGAATCCGCATAATTCGTTAGCCGATGCTGCGGCCACAATGGAATTATTGAAAAAGCTAATTAAAAATGAAAATTATAAGATAAAATAATCATTACAAAGTGATAAAAACGGTGCTAACCATAATGGCTAGTACCGTTTTAATTATACCTATTGAGATATCTATCATTACTTAGCGTAATCATCAATGCCCAAGTGCTCCAAAATAAGTGCAGCAGTTTCTTCAATGGAGCGGTGAGCAACGTTAATTACATAGCAACCTAATTTCTTATAAAGTGCTTGCGCTGATTCAAGCTCCTTATTGATTGAATCCATATTGGAATAAGTCGTATCAGGATTCAAACCATAAGCGATCATTCTTTGACGTCTGATTTCGTTTAATACAGATGGATCGTTAGTCAAGCCAATAATTTTCTTAGGGTCAATTTCATAAATTTCCTTTGGAATATGTGTTTCAGGAACAAGTGGTAAATTAGCTACCTTTAAGTTCTTATTGGCCAAGAACAAAGAAAGTGGAGTCTTAGAAGTTCTTGATACCCCAAGTAAAACAACGTCAGCTTCCAAGAAACCTTTAGGATCTTTACCATCATCGTACATTACAGCAAATTCCATTGCAGAAATTCGGTCAAAGTACTTTTGATTTAAGCTATGCTGTGCACCAATTTTTTGATCTGGGGTCATATGAGTAGTTTGTTGAATTGCTTCAACTACAGGTGAGAAGATGTCAACACATTCAACATTATGCTCGCGAGCAAATTTGATAACTGGCATTTGCATTTCATCTTTAACCAAACTATAGATAATTACCAAGTTAGGATATTTCTCAATTTCTGTTAAAACTTCGTCCAACTTCTTTTGGTTAGTGATAAAGGGGTAACGACGATAGTTAATATTGCAGTTAGGGAATTCTGCAGCGGCAGCTGTGGCATTACTAAAAGCAGTATCACCAGCCGCATCAGAAATAATAATAATGTTTAATTCATTTTGGTCTTTTGTTTCTACCATATTAAGCTCCTCGTGTATTATTAAATATCTCTCTGAAAATAATTATACTATTAATGAAAGCGGATTAACAATAAAAACTCAGCTCTTTTATTAAGGCAAAGTAGTTGATTTATTTAACTTAAAAATTTATCAAAAAGTTTTTGAATTGTATTGACCCTAAAGATTAGTTTGGTATAATTTAAGTAAATGTATGGCGTAACGCCAAGAAATGGAAGGAGGGATCACACATGGCTAAGACAATCGTTCACGAAAACGAGTCTATTGATGATGCTCTTCGTCGTTTCAAGCGTTCCGTTTCAAGAAGTGGTACCTTACAAGAATACCGCAAGCGCGAATTCTACGAAAAACCTAGTGTTCGTAGAAAGTTGAAGTCTGAAGCTGCACGTAAGCGCAGACATTATTAATAAACTACTGAGAAAGCTACCTAATCTTTGGGTAGCTTTTCTTTTTTTGTCTTTTTAGGCATAATTTAGATTATGTTAAGTAAATATTTGTTAGTTTTATTTTAGTTAGGAACATAGTTTGTTATAATACTATTGGGTTTTTAATAGAAAGAAGGATATTAGATGAGTTTGTCAGATCAAATCATGGCTGATATGAAATCAGCTATGAAGAATCACGACAAGACAACCCTTAATACTGTCCGGATGATCAAATCGGCCTTAATGAATGAAAAAATTAAAGCAGGACACGATTTAACTCCAGATGAAGAATTAACTGTTCTTAATCGTGAAAAGAAGCAAAGAGAAGAATCGATTGACGAATTTATTAAGGCTAATCGTGATGATTTAGCTGAAGAAACCAAAAAAGAATTAGCAGTTGTAGAAAAGTACATGCCTAAGCAAATGAATCAGGATGAACTTAAAGCAGCTGTTAAGGAAACAATTGATGAAGTTGGTGCTAAAGGTAAGTCTGACTTTGGTAAGGTAATGAAAGCTTTAATGCCAAAGATTAAGGGACGTGCCGATGGCAAGGCCGCTTCACAAGCAGTTCGTGATCAGCTAAATTAGTAGTAACAAGAAGGAGCGGGTCTATTTGGCTCAAACAACTTTTACACCTCAAAGACCAGAAAATATTCAAAAACTAGTTGGAGTTAATGACGGAAATTTAAAGCTTCTTTCTGAAGGTTATGATCTTTCTGTGTCAGATGTCGGTAATGAAATTGTCATTGCAGGAGACGATGAAGAGAAGATCAAGAAGGTAGTTGCTGTTTTAAAGGCACTCGATAGTGTTGTGAATACTGGTGTTAACATCGGTGCGCCCGACACAGTAAGTGCGATGAAGATGGCTGACAAGGGTACCACAGAGTACTTTGCAGACCTATATAAAAAGGTTTTGATTAGGGATGCTAAAGGTAGACCTATCAGAGTCAAGAATATGGGACAAAAGCGTTATGTCGAAGCTATTGATAAATCTGATGTTGTCTTTGGAATAGGACCAGCTGGAACGGGGAAAACATTCTTAGCAGTGGTTTGTGCAATCGCCGCCTTTAAGAAGGGAGAAGTTTCTCGAATCATTTTGACTAGACCAGCTGTTGAAGCTGGTGAATCACTTGGATTTTTACCTGGTGACTTGAAAGAAAAAGTTGATCCATATTTGAGACCAATTTATGACTCTTTGTATGCTATTCTTGGGACTAATACGACTGACCGTTTGATGGAACGAGGCGTAATTGAAGTTGCACCACTTGCTTATATGCGTGGACGAACTTTAGATGACGCTTTTGTAATTCTTGATGAAGCCCAGAACACTACAGATGCCCAGATGAAGATGTTTTTGACTAGACTTGGATTTAATTCTAAGATGGTCGTAAACGGTGATATGACACAGGTTGATTTACCCGGTCGACAGCATAGCGGGTTAATCGATGCTAGACATATCTTGAAGAATATCGATCAGATTAAATTTATCAACTTTTCTGCTAATGATGTTGTTCGTCACCCTGTAGTTGCGAAAATTATTACTGCTTATGAAAAAGAGGACATTAAACACTAAAAATGGATCCAATTGATATTACTTATAATGATGAAGTTGGCTTTTTAGATGATGAAAAGCGTAACTGGCAAGACTGGATTATGAAACTTTTGCTACTAGCTAAAAAGGAAATTGGCAAAGATAACAACTTAGAGATGAGTATTAACTTTGTTGATGAAGATCGTAGTCATGAAATTAATTTAAAGTACCGTGACAAAGACCGTCCTACTGATGTAATTTCCTTTGCAATTGAAGATGGTGAGGATTCAATTGATTTGGCAGCATTTGCAGATGATCCAGACTTTCAAGAGGATATCGGTGATCTATTTATGTGTCCTAGTGTGATTAAGCGTCACAGTAAAGAGTATGGTACAGGTTTTGATCGAGAATTTGGATATACAATAGTCCATGGCTTTTTACATTTAAACGGCTACGACCACATTAAGCCGGATGAGGCCAAAGAAATGTTTGGTATTCAAGGAAAAGTGTTAGAAGATTATGGTTTGCCATTGTATCCTGATCAATTAGATGAAGGCAGAGGTAAATAAATGGAAGAAAAAGAGTTTAAGTCTGGCTTTGTTGCTTTAGTTGGTCGTCCTAATGTTGGAAAATCAACTTTAATGAACTATTTAGTTGGTCAAAAAGTTGCCATCACGTCTAATAAACCACAAACGACTCGTAATCGCATTTCGGGTATTTATACTTCAGATGAAATGCAAGTTGTTTTTGTAGATACGCCAGGTATCTTTAAGCCTCATTCAAAACTTGACGACTATATGGATAAAGCTAGTGTATCTAGTTTGAATGATGTTGATTTGGTTTTATTCATGGTTGAACCTGAGGAAATGGGTAAGGGTGATCAATACATTGCCAACTTGTTAAAAGAAGTAAAAGTTCCTGTTTTTTTAGTAATTAATAAAGTTGATGATATTCATCCTAATAAGCTTTTGCCAATTATGGATTCATACCACAAACTTGAGGGCTTTAAAGAAATACTACCGATTTCTGCTACTCAGGGAATTGGGATTGAAGATCTGCTTAAAACAATTAAGGAGTATTTGCCAGTGGGCCCACAATATTATGGTGCTGATCAGATCACAGATCGGCCCGAATATTTTGTGGTAGCTGAGTTGATTCGTGAACAAATTCTGCGACTGACTTCACAAGAAGTGCCACATGCTACTGCTGTTGCAGTTGATCATATGAATACTCATCAAAATGGCAAACTCTTGATTGAAGCGACTATCTATGTTGAGAAAGATGGTCAAAAAGGCATTATTATTGGTAAGGGCGGTAAGATGCTCAAGCAAATTGGGATTAATTCACGTCAAGAGATTGAAAGATTGCTTGGTGAAAAGGTCAACTTGCGTCTTTGGGTTAAGGTCCAACATAACTGGCGTTCTGACCCTAACTTTTTAAAGCGAATAGGCTATGACAAAAAAGAACTTTAGTTGAATTACTGTTGTATAAGCGTTGTCGAAAGATGACGTCTTTTTTGTATATTTAGGGAGACAAGAAAATTCTGTTGTTTTGTGACTAATGGAATTAAAATAGATACAATAGTAATGACAAAGTGATGAAATTTTGGGATCTATCATTTTGTGATTGTTGTTATATCAGGATTTGTTTACTGTATTCTCCACGTATGTGGAGGTGATCCCAAATTGTACATATAGATCACACGGTAGCTCACGTATTCTCCACGTATGTGGAGGTGATCCCCAATTACTGACGACCACCCAAAAGATGCTAATGTATTTCTCCACGTATGTGGAGGTGATCCCTTGTTGGAAGCGGTTGTTGCTATTCCTGATCAGTATTCTCCACGTATGTGGAGGTGATCCTAAGATGATGGGCGAGCTGGGTATGATCCAGCAGTATTCTCCACGTATGTGGAGGTGTTGCTATATTGGGATTCCTGAAGAAATCATGAATGTAATTATACGAGACCACAAGGAAAAATTTTAAAATCTCAGGCTTCTAAAAAGCAAAAAGAATTTTTTAATAGTTGGCAGAAAAAATGAAAGAAAATATGCAAAGACAACTAAAATAATCAACAGAGCTGCTCTTGGAATATTTATTGTTGCAGTAGTAATTTTTTTATTGTAGGGTTGGTGAAGTAAAATGACAGTTAGTGAAGCACAAAAAAAGACGACTAAAAAGTGGGATACCAAAAACAAAATTCGAAAACAGTATTTAAATAGGTTACTAAAAATTTTATTTTGAAAGAAGCTACCACAGAGGACCTTGAACAAATTAAAAAGCACTTTGGGCAAAGAAAACACGGAAAAGATTGATTGTGGTAGAAAACGCTGCATGAATAATTGTAATTTTTAATGATTGATTTAAATAGTTCAGATATTATGGACGCACAAGAAGCTTCGAAAATTTGGCAAGCAATGGGTGGTTACTACTGAAGGCATGGAAGCTATTATAGGTGTTAAAGATCCAAGAAAAAATAAATAATTCATTAACCATTGCCTTTGGTTTGTATTGAGTCATTAGGCTTCTTCCATAATTATGTGAATATGGGTAATGCGCTATTTTTCATTAAGAAAGCTAGTAGAAAAGTTTTAAATACTAAAGGAGTCATGATATGGCACGTGAACTAAAAGAAGTTCAGGGTATTATCTTTAAAAGGCAGAAATATAAGGAAGCAGATTTATTAGCCAAAATTATGACTAAACAAGATGGAATTATGACTCTGATTGTTAAAGGAGCCCTGAGACCTAAATCACGATTAAGTGCAGCAACGTTGAATTTCTCTATTGGCACTTACGTAATTTATACAAGCGGAAAAGGTCTGAGCAATTTACGTACATATAAAGAGGCAAAGCAGTTTGATGGCTTGTATCGTGATTTAACCAAGAATGCTTATATTTCTTTTGTTTTTGATTTAATTGATCACGCCTTTGTAGAATATCAGCCAATTGGTAAATATTATGATTTGGCATTATTTGCTTTGAAAAAAATAGATAGTGGCGTTGATGCAGAAATGATTACACAAATTGTGCAGATGAAAATGTTAGCAGCATATGGTGTTGAGCCACAGCTAAAGCATTGTGTTATTTGTGGTAAAGAAAAAGGTATTTTTGATTATTCGATTAAAATGGGTGGAGTTATTTGTAGCAATCATTTTAGTGTAGTGACTAGCAGGATGCATTTAAAGCCCAAAGAGACTGCTGTCCTTAGAACAATTGGTTTATTACCGATTGACCGATTAGGCAATATTAAAATAAGCGAGGAAACTAAAGCTGCTACTCGAAAGGCAATCGATCGCATTTATCGTGAGACGATTGATCTGAATTTAAAGACAAAGAAATTTTTGGATGAATTAAAACTTTTTTAGTTGGCAAAAATCTGGTTTTAGCTTAAACCATGTGTTAAAATGAGAACGTATTTGACAATGATGAGGATTTAAGAAAAGTACTAGTTCAGCGAATGTCGATTGGTGCGAGGACATCTAGGAAAAGGCGCCTCTAGTCATATGTTCAATTAAGAGCAGGAAGGATACTTCCTGAATTAGGGTGGAACCGCGATATATATTTCGTCCCTATGCAAAATTTTGCATAGGCTTTTTTTATGGCCTAGCGCAGGAGGAGAATTAAGGAAAATGGCAGATAAGAAATTAAACATTCAGAATATGATCTTTAAGCTGGAACAATTCTGGTCCTCCAAAGGTTGTATGATTATGCCTTCATATGATGTTGAAAAGGGTGCAGGTACGATGAGTCCTTACACTTTTCTTCGTGCAGTTGGTCCAGAACCATGGGCAGCTTGTTATGTAGAGCCTTCTAGAAGACCTGCAGATGGTCGTTATGGTGAAAACCCTAACCGGTTATTCCAACACCACCAATTCCAAGTTGTTATTAAGCCGGCTCCTAAGGATATTCAACAATATTACTTAGACAGTTTGAAGGTTTTAGGTATCGACCCTTTGGAACACGATATTCGTTTCGTTGAAGATAACTGGGCTAACCCATCTATGGGCTGTGCTGGTGTTGGTTGGGAAGTATGGCTTGACGGTATGGAAGTCAGCCAATTTACATACTTCCAAGTTGTTGGTGAATTAGATGTTAAACCAACCATGAGCGAAATTACTTACGGTGTTGAACGACTTGCTTCATATATTCAAGATGTTAACTCAGTCTTTGATCTTGAATGGGGTAATGGTATTCTTTACCGTGACATCTTTAAACAACCAGAATATGAACATTCTAAGTATGCTTTTGAAGAATCAAATCAAGAACAATTGCTTCAATTCTTTGATATTTATGAAGCAACTGCTAAGCGTTTATTGGATAAGAACTTGGTTCACCCAGCATATGATTACATTTTGAAGTGTTCACATACCTTTAATTTGCTTGATGCCCGTGGCGCAGTTTCAGTTACTGAACGTGCAGGTTACTTATCAAGAATTAGAAGCTTAGCTCACGAAGTTGCTGTCAAGTTTGTCGAAGAACGTGAAAAACGTGGCTTCCCATTGCTTAAAAGTGCAGAAGACAAAAAGGCGGGGGTAGAAAATGGCTAAAGATTATTTATTTGAAATTGGTACTGAAGAAATGCCAGCTCACGTTGTACCACGTAGCGTTAAACAATTAGCTGACAGAACAAGAAAATTTTTAAAAGAAAATGGCCTGAAGTTTAAGGATATTAAGACTTTCTCAACTCCACGTCGTTTGACTATTTTGGTTGAAGACTTAGCTGAAAAGCAAGACGATATTGATGAAGTAAAAAAGGGTCCTGCTAAGAAAATTGCTCAAGACCAAGATGGTAATTGGACTAAGGCAGCTCAAGGTTTTGCTCGCGGTCAAGGCATGACTGCTGATGACATTTACTTTGAAGAACTTAAGGGTACTGAATACGCTTATGTTCATGTTCAAAAGGAAGGTAAGAAGGCTAGCGATATTTTACTCGGAATGAGCAATATCATTAAGGCGATGACTTTCCCTACTAAAATGCGTTGGGATTCAAATGATTTTGAGTTTGTTCGTCCAATTCACTGGCTTGTTTCATTATTTGGCAGTGATGTAATTCCCGTTAAGATTTTGGATATTACTGCTAGTCGTAAAACTCAAGGTCATCGTTTCTTAGGTGATTCTGTTGTGTTGGCTAATGCGGATGATTACGAAGATGCTTTAAAGGATCAATTTGTAATTGCTAATGCAGATGAACGTAAAGATATGATTGTTCGTCAAATGGACGAATTAGTTAAGAAGAATCATTGGCAAGTTAAACCAGATCGTGACCTTCTTGAAGAAGTTACTTACTTGGTTGAATATCCAACTGTTTTTGCTGGTTCATTTGATGAAAAGTACTTGCAAATTCCTGATGAAGTTTTGATTACTTCAATGAAGGATAATCAAAGATACTTTGAAGTTTATGACGAAGATGGTAAGTTAATCAACCACTTTATTGCTGTTCGTAACGGAAATAAAGATTACCTTGATAATGTTATTTCAGGTAATGAAAAAGTTTTGGTTGCCCGTTTGGACGATGCACAATTCTTCTATGACGAAGACCGCAAGTACCCACTTAGCCACTTTGTTGACCGTCTTAAGGATGTTTCATTCCATGATAAGATTGGTTCAATGGCTGAAAAGATGCAACGTGTACGCATGATTGGTGATTATCTAGCTAAACGCTGGAATTTACCAGAAAATGTAGTAACTGACTTTGACCGTGCTAGTGAATTGTACAAGTTTGACTTAGTAACCCAAATGGTCGGTGAATTTGCGGAACTTCAAGGTGTAATGGGGATGCATTATGCTCGTCTTGCAGGTGAAGATGAAGAAGTTTCTGTTGCTATTAAAGAACACTACATGCCAGCAACAGCTGAAGGTCCACTTCCAGAAACTACTGTTGGTTCACTTTTATCAATTGCTGATAAGATTGATACTATTGTAACTTTCTTTGGTGCAGGAATGATTCCTACTTCATCTAATGACCCATACGCACTTCGTCGTTATGCTTATGGTATTGTCAGAATTTTACTTAATGAAAAATGGTCATTACCATTTAATGAAGTTTTACCAGAAATCATTAGCATGCTTAACGGTGTTACTCCAGCTAAGTTGCCAAAGGGTGATGCTGACCAAGAAATTGCTGACTTTATTCGTGATCGTGTTAAGCAATATTTGCAAAAGAATGACTTTAAGTATGATATTGTTGATGCAGTTCTTGCTTCAAGTCAACAAGATCCAAGTCAAATTTTAGCAGCAGCTAACGTATTGCAATTGCACCATGATGATGAAGAATTCAAGCCAGTGGTTGAAAGTTTGACTAGAATTGACAACATCTTGAAGAAGGCTAAATTTAAGGAAAACATTGCTGTTGATGAAAGTCTGTTTGACGATAATAGTGAAAAAGAACTTTATGTTGGCGTGCAAAACTTGCAAGATATTGACAGTTTAGCCGACCTTTACCAAGGCTTCGTTCAATTGCAACCAGTAATTGATCAATACTTTGAAACTAACATGATTATGGCCAAGGACGAGAAGGTTAAGAATAATCGTTTGGCACAATTATATGCAATTAGCGAATTAGCTGATCGATTAGGTGACTTAAGCAAGTTGGTTATCAAGTAATTAAGATAGAAAAAGGGTGATTCACATGGCTGGACGAATTCCTGAAGAGTTTATCTCAGAAGTCCGCACTAGCGTCAATATTGTTGATGTTATCAGTCAGTACGTTTCACTTGAGAAGAAAGGCAAAGACTATATTGGTCTTTGCCCTTTTCATCAAGAAAAAACACCATCGTTTACTGTGAATGCAGATAAGCAATTTTTTAAGTGCTTTGGCTGTGGTAAAGGTGGAAATGTTTTTAAATTCTTGATGTATAAGGATAATTTAACTTTTCCTGAAAGTGTTGAGCGGGTAGCTGAATTTGCTAATATTCCCATGCCAAGCGGATATAATCATGCTGGCAGTACAGAATTAAGTCCAATTATGCGCATGCATCAAGATGCTGTTGACTTTTATCATCGTGTACTTTTGACGACAAAAGCCGGGGAACGGGGGATGCAATACGCTAAAAAGCGTGAACTGGAGAAGGATATATTAGATCATTTTAAAATTGGTTATGCTCCTAAGGCTGATAACGTTTTGATTACCTATTTACGTGATAAAGGTTATCAGGACAATGATTTGGCCCAGAGTGGTTTATTTGTCCAAGCAAGAGATGGTCAACTGTATGATCGTTTTCGCGATCGGTTGATGTTTCCATTAGATAATGAAAATGGGAAGACTATTGGTTTTTCTGGCAGACGAATTTCAGATGATAAAACTGAAGCAAAGTATATGAACAGTCCTGAAACTAAAATTTTTATTAAGTCAAAAGTACTGTTCCATTTTGCGGAGGCTAAGAAGGCTGCTCGCAGCGAAGGACACTTAGTCTTATATGAAGGCTACATGGATGTAATTGCTGCTTATAAAGCAGGCGTAAAATCTGGAATTGCTTCTATGGGAACTAGTTTGACCGATGATCAAATTTATTTATTAAGGCGTATCACGCCCAATATCATCGTCAATTATGATGGGGATGATCCTGGGGTTCATGCTGAAGAACGTGCTACACGGATGTTTAATAAAGATGGCAATTTTAATTTAGGAATTGTTGTCTTACCAGAAAAACTTGATCCTGATGAGTATGTCAAAAAATATGGAGTTGATAAGTACCGTGAAGAAATAGATGGTGCATTGACTCCAACTGACTTTTTCTTAAAGAGATTAGAGCAGAAATATAATTTAAATAATGATCGGGAAAAAATTACTTATTTAGATGAAGCTGTTAAAGAAATTGCTCAAGTGCGTAATCCGGTTGAACAAGACATGTATATTGAAAAACTTGCTCAATCAGCTGGTGTATCAGCGGCTTCATTGAAAGCTAATCTAGCTAAGGAAAGACGCAGAAATAATCGTGCTCGCAATCATGTCCGGAATACGCAAAAGAATTTTTCTAATTATCCGGTAGATGTACCCCCAGCAGATGTGCCGCTTCCTGGTGATGAAGATGTTCCGGCCGAGCAAACTGTAGTTGAAAAGAATCCTAGTCAGACTAGGTTGCTATATTTATTTATCCATTCGGCTGATGCACAAAGATATATGCTGGAGGGTAAGTTTAAATTTCCTAATCAAGATTTTGAAACTTTAGCTCAAGATTGGTTAAAATATGCAGAAACTCATGAAAATCCACAAATTGATGGATTCTTAGATTTTATTCCTGAGCAACTTCAAGGTATAATAGTAGATGCTGAAATGGCACAGATGCCAAAAGATTTTACAATTCAAGAGATCAATGAGCATGTTCGGGCATTGCAAAAGCGCAGCATCTATTTCCAGCTGAATGAGCTTCAAAATCAATTACAGGATGCTAAGCGCAAAAAAGATGTGCAAGAAATTGTTGCTATTACTCAAAAGATTATTGAATTCAAACGGATCTTAGGTTAATAAGGAGGCTTTTTAGTGGCAGAAAAAGAAACTACAAAGAAACTATCTTTGGATAAGATGGTTAAACAAGTCGTAAAAGACGTAAAGAAAGATAAGTCGATCACTGAAGAAGATTTCACTGCTCGTCTGATTAAGCCTTATAACTTACAAGGCAAAGCAGTTGATCAACTGGTACAAGAATTCGAAGACAATGGTATTAGTATTGTCGATGAAAATGGTAGCCCTTCAAAATTAGCCTTAAAGAAGCAAAAAGACGTTGAAAAGGCTGAATTAAAGGATATGTCGGCTCCATCAAGCGTTCGCATGAATGATCCAGTGCGGATGTACTTGAAGGAAATTGGTCGTGTACCACTTCTTACCGCTGATCAAGAAATTGCTCTTGCCAAAAGAATTGAATCTGGGGACGAAGAGGCAAAGCAAGAATTGGCTGAAGCCAACCTTCGTTTGGTAGTTTCTATTGCTAAGCGTTATGTTGGCCGTGGCATGTCATTTCTTGATTTGATTCAAGAAGGTAACATGGGGTTAATGAAAGCTGTTGACAAGTTTGACTATCGTTTAGGCTTTAAGTTTTCTACTTATGCTACTTGGTGGATCAGACAAGCAATTACCCGTGCGATTGCCGATCAAGCTCGTACCATTAGAATTCCAGTTCACATGGTTGAAACTATCAACAAATTGATCAGAATCCAACGTCAATTATTGCAAGACTTAGGACGTGAACCTACACCAGAAGAAATTGGTGCAGAAATGAATATGCCAACCAATAAGGTTCGTGATATTCTAAAAATTGCTCAAGAACCAGTTTCATTGGAAACACCTATCGGTGAAGAAGATGATTCTCACTTAGGTGACTTTATTGAAGATAAGGATGCAACTAGTCCAGAACAACATGCTTCTTATGAAATGTTGAAGGAACAACTTGAGCAAGTGCTTGAGACTTTGACTGATCGTGAAGAAAATGTTTTGCGGTTGCGTTTTGGACTTGATGATGGTCGTACCCGTACTTTGGAAGAAGTAGGGAAGGTATTTGGCGTTACTCGTGAACGTATTCGTCAGATCGAAGCTAAGGCTTTGCGTAAATTACGTCATCCAAGTCGTTCAAACCAATTACGTGACTTCATGGATTAACTTATCAACATTAAAAGAGCTAAGCATTTTGTTGCTTAGCTCTTTTTTTGCATATCGATTTATTGAACTGGGTCTTTGCCGGCTGCTTTAAGGTTATCTTCAATAATTTTCATTGGATTTAACCAAGTGCCGTTGTCTTTCCAATAATACTTACATGGGGTATTATCGTGTTTCTTATCAATGTAATCCTTATCTGTCTTGGTGACTCCTAAATGAATATGAGAACCAGTCAGCTTACCAATTTTTTGTCCTAATTTAACCTTTTGTCCTTTTTTGACATAAATATCGGTGATGCTAAGGAATCCTTCTTGATAGATTTCAACGTAGCCATCATCAGAAATTACCCAAATATAAAGTCCAAGTCCAGGAGCATATTTTACTTTATGAACGGTTCCGGCATGCACTGCATAGACAGGTGAGTGACCAACTTCACTGAAACCAAAATCGTAACCATCATGAAAATAGCTCTTTGTCGGATAGACACGACGAATGACATCAGTTTCGCCAAATTTTTGCCCTGATTTAAAGCTTATCTTCTTTTCGTAAAGCTTTTTAAAAGGATAGCCCCAGGTAACTTTTTGAACTATTTTCTTTTTAGTTTGTTTCTTTTTTTTAACGACATGGGTATGTGGCCGCGAACTATTCATGTTGATATGCCACAAGGGAATAGAGGCAAAAGCTAAAATCGTAATTAAAGCAACTAAAAGTGCAAATTTACTTTCAGTTTTTTTCATTAAAATAGTTCATCTCGCTTCCCGTCAAGCATGTGTTCACTAATTGCTTGTTCAAAAAATACTGGCAAATCATGATCAAAATTATAAGCCAGTTTATGTTTTTGCAATTCTGCAGCTGTCATCCAGGTTAAAGTTCCTTCATCAGATTCTTTGACTGTCCCAGAATATTGTGTAGCGACATAGAAAAAGACCAGATAGCGCTCATCATTATGGTCGTAAAATTGCTTAACCCCAACTAGCTGGGGGTGGCTAATGGTTAATCCTGTTTCTTCTTTTACTTCTCTAACGACAGAATCATGAAAAGATTCATGTGCTTCAACATGTCCGCCAGGAAAGGTAAGTCCTGGCCAGACTGGATCATTGCGATCAAGAACTAAAATTTGATCTTTATTTTTAATCATACACATATTAGTTAATGTGACATTTTCTGTTCTACTCATGTAAAAACCCGCTTTCTGAGACATTATATCAAATAGTAGCCAAATGAGAGCATGAAATATGCTAAAATTTGATTAATCAGACCTTTGACGGAGATGAATAACAGAATTTATGAACTTAAGATTGAATACTTTGGCAAAATTAGTCGATCCTGGTAGTCGGGTAGCTGATATCGGAACTGATCATGCTTATTTGCCAATTGAATTAGTAAAAAACGGCCGAATTGATTATGCAATTGCTAGCGATGTGGCTGAAGGACCATTAGAAAATGCTAAAACAGATATAGCAGAAGCCGGTTTAACTGGGCAAATTGAAACGCGCTTAGGTAATGGCCTAGAGACGGTTACCCATGCTGATGAGATTGATACAGTGGTGATTGCTGGCATGGGCGGCAAATTAATGACTGACATTTTGAATACTGCTTGGAATAAAGATTATCATTTTTACACTTTAGTGCTAGAACCTAATATTGGCGAAGCTGGAGTACGTAATTGGCTAATGATGCATAATTATGAAATCGTTGCTGAAAGACTGATTGCGGAAGCTGGTCATACTTATGAGTTAATTAAGGCCAAATTAACACCAGCCAAGCATGAATTAACTGAAAAAGAAATCTTTTTTGGTCCATTTGTTGTTCAAGAAAAAAATCCAGTTTTTTATCAAAAATGGCAAGGCCAACTAGCTTATTATCAAAAATTATTGCTTAATTTAAATAAGGCTAGAAAAAAGGATGAAGATCGGATTAATGAAGTTGAGCATAATATTGAATTAATTGAAGAGGAACTGAAAAAATGACAAAAGTAAAAGAGATTGTGGCGCGTTTGCGACAAGATTTTCCAGAAGATATTGCTTCAAAAGGGGATCCGGTAGGGATGCAAATTGGTTCAATGGAAGCAGATGTAACTAAAGTGATGACGACTTTGGATGTACGTCCGCAAGTAGTTGAAGAAGCAGTTGAAAAAGGCGTTAACTTTATCGTTAGTCATCACCCGGTGATGTTTAGACCAGCCCGTAACTTGGACTTTAGTAACGCGCAAAATGCCATGTACGGCAATATTATTAAAAATGGGATTACGATTTATTCAATCCATACTAATTCTGACAAGGCTCAAGATGGCTCTGCTGATTGGCAAGCTGAAGAATTAGGCTTAAAAGATGTTGAGCCGTTTTGCTTAGATGATGACGGTATTGCCATGGGCCGCAAAGGTAAATTGCCGAAGACGATGTCTGCCTATGATTTTGCTTATTATGTAAAAGAGAAGATGGGCATTAAAATGGCGCGTTTGATTACTGCAGATAATGACAAGCCAATTACCAGCGTGGGCTTTATTTGCGGAGATGGCGGCAAGCATTGGACTAGAGCCTTAGCTGACCATTTAGATGCTTTTATCACGGGGGATGTTTATTATCATGTGGGCCATGATATGGTTTCCTCAGGATTAACGGTTGTTGATCCAGGGCATTATACTGAAAAGCTATTCAAGTACAAGGTTTATGACCGCCTTAAAAAATGGGATGAAGAAAATAATTGGCATGTGGGCGTTGAACTTTCTGAAGTATCAACTAATCCATTTCAAGATTTGTTTTAATTAAAAGGAGAAACTATGGAATACCCTAATTTATTACCTAGATTTTTAAAATATGTCAAAGTAAATTCACGTTCTGATGAACACTCAGATCGTTTTCCTTCTACTGAAAGAGAAGAAAATTTCCAAAAAAATGTCATTATGAAAGACCTGGAAGAACTAGGTTTAAGTGACATTCATTACAATCAAAAGGCCGGTAGCGTCATCGCTGAAATTCCATCTAACGTTGATTATGATGTGCCAGTAATGGGCTTTTTGGCTCATAGTGATACTGCAGATTTTAATTCAGAGAACGTTAAGCCACAAATTCATGAAAACTATGATGGTGAAAGCAAGATTCAGTTAGGTGATTCTGAATTTTATCTTGATCCTGAAGTTTTCCCACATTTAAAGAATTATAAGGGTCAGACAATCATTACTGCTTCAGGCGATACATTGCTTGGCGGGGATGACAAGTGTGGTGTATCCGAATTAATGACCTTTGCGGAATACTTGATGAACCATCCCGAAGTTAAGCATGGTAAAATTCGCTTAGCTTTCACGCCTGATGAAGAAATTGGTACAGGGGCAGGGCACTTTGATGTTGAAGACTTTGGGGCTGACTTTGCTTATACGGTTGATGGTGAAGCTCCTGGTAAACTTGATTGGGGAACTTTCTCCGCTGCACAATTTAGTCTTGATATTCAAGGGGTTAATGTTCACCCAGCTGTAGCTAAGGGGCAAATGATTAATGCAGTTCAAGTAGGCATTGACTTTCATAATCAATTGCCAGAGCATGACCGTCCAGAACATACCGATGGCCGTGAAGGCTTCTTCCACTTGATGAATTTTGCTGGTACGGTTGATAATGCTCATTTGGACTACATTATTCGTGACTTTGAACGTGATGGCTTGGAAGAGCGGAAGAATTTAGTCAAGTCAATTGTCGACAAGATGAATACGGAATTTGGTACTGAACGAGTCAAGCTGAGGATGTGGGATCAATACTACAACATGGCTGATGAATTAAAGAAGCACATGGATATTGTTGACTTAGCTCGGGATGCCTATAAGGCAGAGGGCCTCGAAATAAACGAAGATCCTGTACGTGGTGGTACAGATGGTTCACAATTGACTTATATGGGTCTTCCATGTCCAAACATCTTTGCTGGAGAAGAGAACATGCATGGCCGCTACGAATATACTGTGCTGGAATCAATGTGGAAAACTGTCGATGTAATGATCAAGATGGCTGAATTAAACGCTGAAAGAGCAAAGTAGTGAAACATTTTTGCTCTAAAAGTAACTAAAAATGATTTTTCAGCATATTAAATAAATGCCGTTAAATTAGGACTTTTATTAGTATGCTTAATAAACTAAAAGTTATACACTAATACTAATAAAATAAGAAAAATGGTCTACATTCCTTATTATGATAGGGATTGTAGACTGTTTGTTTTGCATAATTTTAAGCTAAATAAAATTGTGAAACAAAAGAAAAATTATTCTTGCAAAAAGGATAAGAAGTGAGTAATATAATTACTGTAATAGATAAATAATACAGTATATAAACTAGGAGTTAAGTAAATGGAATTTAAAGATAATATTCCCATTTATCTTCAGATTGAACAATACTTGTATCGCCAAATTGCTTTAGGAAAGCTAACCGCTGGTGAGAAAATTCCTTCTGTGCGAAAACTTGCCTTGGAATTAACCGTTAATGTTAATACGGTCCAAAGAGCGTTGCAACAAATGAACAGTCAAGGAATTCTCTATACTAAGCGTGGCGAAGGGAATTTTGTTACTGAAGATACTCAGTTATTAGCTGAAACTAAGCAATCATTGATTAATAATGAATTGGAGCAATTTGTCCAAAATATGGAAAGATTTGGGATTAAAAAAGTTGAATTAGTTTCAACGTTAGAGAATTATTTGAAAGACGAAGGGGATCAGCATGAATGATTTATTAACTGTTAAAGATGTAAGTTACAAGAAAAATCAAAAATTAGTCTTGCAAAATGTTAATTTGAAGCTAAATTCCGGTAAAATTGTTGCCTTATTAGGTGAAAATGGTGCTGGTAAAACCACTTTGATGCGAATTATTGCGGGTGTAGCTAAAAACTATAAGGGTGAGATTAACATTGAAGGAGCAACTAAAGAAGCCGAAAGAAAGGCAAAATTATCTTTTACCGATGGCTTAACTGGCTTTAGTGATTCAACCAAGATTAAGGAAGTAGTTAAGTTTTACGCAACGATCTTTGAAGATTTTGATGAAAATGAATTTGATGAATTGCGCCAGTTTATGAAATTAGATCCTGAGATGAAGTTGAGTCAATTGTCTCGCGGGATGCGTGAAAAATTGATCATTGCCTTAACTTTTTCACGTAAGGCAGATTTATATTTGCTTGATGAACCTTTTGGTGGAATTGATGCTATGGCTAGAAAAAAGATTATTAATTCCATTATTTTGTGGAAGGATGAAAAAGCAACCATCTTAATTTCAGATCACTTTGTCAATGAAATTTCATCATTGCTTGATGAAGTGGTTATTGTAAAAGATCATACCGTTTTGGAACACAAGTCAGCAGATGACATTCGTCAAACGCATAAGTCAATCGAAGAATACTATGAAAGTTTTTATGCAGATGAGGATGATGAATAATGACTAGTTTTAACACATTGTTTAATCGAATGTTTCAAGAAAAAAGCAAGTCAGTCTATTTAATCTTCTTAATTCAAGCCTTTGCTAGTTTATGTTTTACAATTATTGGTTTTGTTTCGGGAAATGGTACACCAGAATTTGTTAATGGAAAAGATACTAGTTCTGTCAATGTGATTGTTGCTTTTCTCGCTGTATTTGCAGTAATGATGCTGATAACGTCATTTATCGCTGATTTTGTTTATTGGATTATTTCTTCAATCAAGAATGAAAAAATTAATCGCAGTCAAACTTGGCGCTTGATTCCGGTAACTGATACTAAGTTTTTGCTTAGCAATTTTGGGACAGCATTTTTAACTTATATTTGGTTAGGAATTTTAGAAGCGGTCACGATAATCGTTACTCTTTTGCCGATGTTGTCTGATCAAGATGTGCGCAAGGCAATAGGTCAGGCTAGCATCCATCTTTCAGCAAGAGACTGGCAAACAATGCTCGGAAGTTTGCTGCTAATCATTTTTATTGGCTATGCTTGGTACGCAATTGTAAGTTTGCTTAACCTAGCAAGCCGCAGCATTATTGATTTTTTGCCAGGTGGCTCAAGTAAAGTATGGACCTTTATTATTAGAGTAATTGTAATTATTGCAATTATTTGGATTTTAGGCCATGCGGTAACAATTATCTTTTCAGTCTTAGGAAAGTTTAGTCCTTTTATGGTCAACAGCCAGGATATTAACTATGCCACTACGATTCTTCAATTCTTGGTCTTTGATGTTGTGATTACTTTGATCGATATCTTGCTTTTGAATAAATTCGTAGAAGCAAAACAGAATTAGGAGTTTTTTATGGCAAATTTTAAGACCTTGTTTAAGCAAATGTTTGTGCAAAAAAGGCGCTACGCTAACTTAGTTTTGTTATTACAAGTTTTTGCAGTCCTTTTTTTGCTGGTAATGGCTCTGTTAGATAAAAGCAATTTAGCTTATCTCAATATTAGTAAGGACAGTAATTGGCTAGATCGTTTGCTTAGTGCAGGAATGATCACAACGCCGATTGCCGATGTGATTTTTGTTGGTCTGCTTTGCTGGCAAAATGAAAAAATCAACCTCAGTCAAACTTGGCAGCTAGCTCCAGCTTCAAGTGTCAAAATCTGGCTGATTAATATGCTTTCTAGTTTAGTTGAATGTATCTATATTTTTGTAATTCAAGTCATTTTAGGCTTCGTTGCTGCTATGATTGATAATTTAAGTCATCATTATTCACTGCTTCATGACTTAGTTGATGCTAAAGTTACTTGGGCAGATGCTAGTTCATTAATTGAATTTCTATTGTTCTTAACTGGAATGGTTTTAGTTATTATGATTTTTGTCAGCTTTGCCAATTTTTTGACGAAAGTAATTGTTGATCAATTGCCAGTTAACAATAATATTGTCATTAAGTTATTTGTGATGGCAGTGATTGTGATTATTGCAATCTTGATTGCTGAACAGCTAAACGAACAAATTACTGCTATGTATTTGCATCGTTTTGCCAAAGAAGCAGCATATGATCCATTTGGTATTTCAGCGGTTGAGTACTTTACAGGAGCAATTGTTTTAGGAACAATCGACAGCTACTTAATGAGTAAATTTGTCGAACCTAAGATAATTAATCGTTAATTGAAGGGGAGGGGTAGATAGTGACGAATTTTTGGACCTTGTTTAGGCAAATGTGGACGCAAAAAAGAAAATTTATTTATTTGGTTTTCTTAATTAATATCTTTGCTGTAGTATTTTTATCAGGTTATTTTCTTCTTTTCAAAAATTGGAATGGTCTAGCAAATCTGCCGTCTAAAAATTTAGGGCAGTTCTGGCGCAATAATTTTGCTGATGTGACTTTATATATTGATTTTGCCTTTTGTGCGATTACATGTTGGCAAAATGAAAAAATTAATCTGAGTCAAACTTGGCATTTAGCAGCTAGCGACGAACGAAAAACATACTTAGCTAATATATTTAGTAGCTTGCTGGCATGTGGTTATTTCTTTTTGTTGCAAGAAATCGTTAATAGTCTGTTGCTGATCCCTAGTTGCGGGGCAGACAGTTTTGCTCAAGCATTTCGTGAGTTTGGTCTGTATCCAATTAAAACGGTTCCCGGCGTTGAAATAACTAGCAATCAAATGCTTGCTTTTCATTGGTTGTTTATCATTTTGATAATTTTAATTATTTACTTCTTTGTCAGCTTTGCCAATTTTAGTTCGCGAGTAATTACTGATTTCTTGCCGTTTAAGAGTACAGTTTGGGCTCGCTTGTTAATTATCGCAATTTTGGTAATTGTCGCAGCTTACTGCGGCATGATCTTTATGTCTAAGTTACATGGCTTTGTTGATAAGAGTCCAAATTTACAAGCAACCGATCCAATCTGGTTAGATGATTTATGCTTGTTTATTGTTAGCCTTGTTTTCGGTATTTTGAATCTAGTACTCGTGAAGAAATATCTTGAACCCAAAATAGATTAATTAATGCAAAAAAAGAGCTTCATTCCAATCAAGAAATGAAGCTCTTTTTTGTAGATAACTAAGCATTTGCTGACATGTAATCATAAAGCTGATTTACTTCTTCGGCTGTGAATTGTCCATCGCCAACTTTCATGGCGTGAACTTTTTCAACTGAGAGGTGACTAGCAAAGGCTAGGTCAGTGTCATTAACATGGTGTTTTACTTGAAAATTGATAATTGCATCAGATAATTCTTCTTGCTCATTCATAATAATTTCTCCTTACCCTCTAATTTTAATCAAATTGAGATAAAAAATAAAATTTTTTGCAAAGTCATTGATTAAAATGTTTTCCATTGCGTAAATGGCCAATACCTGAAGACGACTCGGCCAACTAATGCGCTGCGCTTAACAAAACCGAAGTAACGTGAATCTTTGGAAACATCGCGGTGATCACCCATCACGAAATAACTATTCTTAGGTACCCGTTCCTTTAAAGTGAAATTGTTAGTGTAAAGTTCACCTAATTTATGGGCTTTTCGTTGGTAGCCGTTGTTTAAGTAAGGTTCAGCGACTTGTTTGCCATTAATATAGAGCTTGTCATTTTTTGAAGTAACCATATCACCAGGAGTACCGATGATTCGTTTGATGTAGAGCGCGCCTTTTTGATCAGGTGCTTTCAGAATTACGATATCATTTCGCTTAGGGGTGAAATGACGGACCGCAATTAAACGATCACCGTTTTCAAAAGTAGGCTGCATTGAAGGCCCGGATACAGTTTCATTTGAAAGGAAAAAGCTAAAAATAAAGTAGTAAATTCCCATCAAAATCGCAAACATAATAATTATGTCTAAAACAAAACGGCCGACACTCTCGTCCTCTTGTTTATTTTTGGTTTGTGCCATGAAAAAAATCTCCTTTGTATGCTAGTTTTATTATAACTGAATTCTCAGCCATTGAATGGTAAAATCATATTAAGGTATTTAGATATGACAAAATTTTTGACAAAATTAAACAAATTAGCACAAGAAGTAAATCATCCGGTAATTCAACGTCAAGTTGAAGAGATAATGCAGATTGATCAGCAGGTCAAACTAGGGCAGCCGTTGACGGCAGCTCCTGGTAAGTTGGGGCTACTTCCGGATGAGTTTGAAGATATTTTAAAAGAGATTGGCCAGGATAAAAAGCAAACTTTGACCGATTTAAATAATTTATTTAATAATTTTCGCCAGTATCTGTCCTTGCAATATGGCATCTGGTCGTTGGCTAATCTGCAGACGGCACAGTTAATTAAAGATGAACTGCATGTTCAAACTGCCTTAGAGATTATGGCCGGCAATGCCTATTGGTCACGGGCATTAGCTTGGGTAGGGATTAAAACGCGTAGTACAGATTCCTTAGAGTGGGCCAGGACTTCGACTACCGGAGCTAAGCCATTTTATCCAGTCGAGAATTTAACGGCTGATCAAGCAATCATGAAGTATCATGACGTTGACTTAATTCTCTGCTCCTGGTCGCCAAATTTTGGTCATGGCGATCTAGACACGATTGCAGCTTGGCAAAAAAATAATCCTAGCAGCCATTTGCTCTTTATCGGTGAACAAAATGGGGCGACTAATTCGCCTGAATTCTGGCACCACGATCATTTTAAAAATAGTGCAGCTTTGACAAAGATTAATCGGTCTTTGTCCAGCTTTGATTTTATTGATGAACAGGTATTTGAAATTAACAATGAATTTTAAGAGAACTTTTTTATTGCTGCTGCCGTTGTTAGCTTTTTTAGGAATTGGCACCATGCTTTCCAACGTTGAATCTAGTTACGCTGATGAACTCCTTGAAGCACATGGGTTAACTAATGATACGCGCTATTTTAGGATTAATAGTGACGAAAAAATTAGTTCCTTGCTCAAATATTTGGATAAAAAATATGCTCATCATCAGATTCAGCTTCACCTAGACAATAACTATGAAAAAAAGCAGGTACTTGTTTGGGCAAATCACGCCGCAACCAGCCTGCCTACTGAAAGCGGGCGCTATTTTGCACCTGATGATTTTAAGGGGCAAATTTCTTTTGCTGTCCTTGGCCCAGCGGCGAAGCTTGACTTATTAGATGTCCAGAATAATAAATATATTGTGTTGAATTCAAATTATTATTCAGTGATTGGTGAGTTAAAAGATTATCCGCAAATGGAAATGGATAAGTATTATCTAAGTACTGGGGTGGATCAACCAACTGCTAAAGCTAAGCTTAAGAATTACCGCATTGTCATCGATGCGGCACCAGCGGTAATTAGCAAAATTGCTAAGCATTATCATGCCAAGCTGCATGTTCCTTCCTTTGTGCAAGAGCACCATCGTGACCGTTTGTCGGTAGTGCCAGATATTTTAATGCTGGTTGCATTTTTGCTGTTGGGGATGCTGACGAATATGATGCTCGCCATGGGAATTAAGCGTCAGGCGCGTTTAACCAGATTACACGGCGATTTATTACGTAACTGGGTAATTAACCGCAGTGCCCGTTTATTCTTGACAGAGGCTGCTTTTGCCTTTGCTGCATATATCTTTTTAAGATGGCATGCCTTTTATTCAACTTATGGCTCGTTAGTAATCACAATGACTGTTTCCTGGTTAATCATGATTTTGACATTTTGTGGCATGATTTGGTACTTAATGAGAAAGGACAAGAAAGTTGTTAAATCTACCAAGTGAATTTAAAGCTAAATATGAAAAATTATTGGGAAATGAAGAAGCACAGCAGCTTTTTAGGGCAATGAATGAAGATAGCAAAAAGGCTTTTCGCCTTAATACTTTAAAGCCGGCTAAGGTTTCATATGATCTGAGTCAGTCTGTGCCTCAGATAGATTCAGCCTATTATGGCGAAGTAGCTGGAGACGATCCTGAGTGGGTTAGTGGCAGCGTTTATTCTCAAGATCCTGCTGCCATGTTCCCCGCAGCTATTAGCGGTGTAAAGCCAGGCGATCAAGTATTAGACTTGTGTGCTGCTCCAGGTGGGAAGACTACGGCCTTAGCCGAGCAGTTAAAGGGCGAAGGGCTTTTGGTCGCTAACGAAATTTCAGTCACTAGAGCGAAAGCTTTAAGAGAAAATCTTGAACGCTGGGGCATTACTAACGCTTTAATTACAAATGAAAGTCCGGGAAAATTAGCACCAGCTTTTCCAGAATTTTTTGATGTGATCTTGGTTGATGCACCATGTAGTGGGGAAGGAATGTTCAGAAAAAATCCCGAAGCCATTGACTATTGGTCGCAAGATTACGTCATGACTTGCCAAGAGCGGCAAGAAGATATTCTTAATGAAGCAGTTAAAATGCTTAAGCCAGGCGGACGGTTGATTTATTCAACTTGTACTTTTGCCCCTGAAGAAGATGAACAAATTGTTAGCGGGTTGGTTAAGCAACATGGCTTGGCAATTTTAGATTCGGGGATTCAGGATGAGCGTATCAGTGTTGGTCATCCTGAATGGGCTGATGGTAATCCTGACTTAGTTAAGACCTTGCGTTTTTGGCCGCAAGACGACGTAGGTGAAGGTCAATTTGCGGCTGTGTTGCAAAAAGCCGGTGAAGTTAAGTTGGTTAAAAAGGCTAAAAATAAAAAGAATAAGCGCGATCCATATCGGATAAGCAAGAGTGAAATAGAGTTAGTTGATCAAGTAATTAGCAAGTTTAACTTACCGGCTGCTTTAACTGATTGGCGCAATAAAGCTAAAGTGCGCAATGAACATGTTTTTGTGCCGGCGATTGAATTACCAGCTAAGAGCAAGCTGCATGTGGTTAATAATGGCGTAGAATTAGGGATGCTGAAGAAAAAGCGATTTGAGCCAGGACATCAATTAGCAGAAGTTTTGGGTCAGGTAAAACAAGAGCGCATTTATGAATTAAAAACAATTGAAGACTACCGCAGTTATCTACATGGTGAAACGGTCAAGGTGAATAGTGACTTGCGCGGATTTGTTTTAGTTAGTTATCAGCGCATGATTTTTAGTTTTGGTAAAATTGCAGGCAATCAAGTGTTAAAGAATTTCTATCCTAAGGGATTAAGAAAGTAATATATTCTAGATTATGTAAAAAAGACGGCTGAGTTTGGTTCAGCTGTCTTTTTGATCTATCATTAATAATGAAGTATGTTATTATAACTCAATTAAAGATCAAATTGCTCAAGGTGGATTAGGTTTAAAAAAAGAAAATAACAAGAATAATCAACAAGGCCTAAAATTGGGCGATGAAATTGATGCTGATATTAGATTAGATGCAAGCAATGGGTCTGATACCCATGACAATAGAGACATAAATCGAGAGGGACAACTGGCTAAGTATATTACTTGGTCAAATACTAGTAATCAAAATAAAGTCACGGTTACTTATAGTAATTTAAAAAACTCATCTTATATTGATTAGTATGGTACTGAACATGCGATTACTAAAATTGAGAGAACATTTAATGGTTTTACATCAAAGTTAAATAATGGACGCGATGGGATTTTGTCGTGTCTAAATTAATTGATCAATTTGATTTTTTAAAGGTAAATCATAGTACTTCTTAATCTCTGGTAAAGAAGCCAAACTAGTTTTACCATAAACAGCAATGAGTGCTGCTAATTCATTCTTCCAGTTGGCAATCAAATCTGCTAATCCTGCTTCACCGTGTTCATTGAATTCCTGCAAGAACACGTTAGAGATGCCGACATATTGTCCACCTAAAGTTAGGCCCTTTAAGACGTCTAATGGATTACGGACACCACCTGAAACAATAAAATTAACGTCTTCTTTTTGCACCATTAAAGCTGAGACCACAGTTGGTAAGCCGATATCTTCGAGGTAGGAGACATCATTTGGATTCCGGGCATTTTCGATTTGGGCAAAATTAGTGCCACCGCTACCGGCAATGTCAAAATACTGAATTCCTTCATTTTTTAGAGTATGAATAGTAGCTTGATCTAAGCCAAAGCCGACTTCTTTAATAATGATTGGAACTTCTACTTGATCACGAATTTCTTTAATCTGATTAAGCCAGTGGAAATCTCGATCACCTTCCGGCATGGCAACTTCTTGCACAGTATTTAAGTGAATTTGAAGGGCATCAGCGTTTAATTCTTGAATAATCGCTTTAACAGCTGCAACAGGGGTTGCCGGATTGACGTTAACGATTAACACACCATCTGGATCTTCAGCTCTAGCAACAGCAAAACTATCAATTTGCTCTTTTTCTTTAGCTAAAATACTAGCCGAACCTAAGGCGAGGGCGATCTTTTCTTGGTTAGCAATCTTTCCTAAAGCTTGATTAATAATCTTAGATTGAGGGGAGCCCCCCGTCATTGCATTAATAAAAAAGGGTGCAGCTACACTCTTTTGAAACATGCTGGTTGTTAAAATTTTGGGATCAACCTTAGTCTCTGGCAAAGCAGGGCGCAACAAGTTCAGCTGATCAAAACTATTATAATTTTCTTTATTAAAAAACATCTGAGCTAACTTCAGATGTTCTTCTTTTCTTTCAGATCTAATTGACATCGAATTCTCCCTTAATGGGTCATAGTAATTTGATGAACTCTAAAATTGAGGGGCATAATTCCGTTGTGACGCCATTCACTCTCAAGGGCGTCAACGTCAGTATTGGCATCAGTGATCACAATTCCACAATCACCATTACCAGCACCAGAAGTTTTAGCAGCGCCGCCAAAACTTTCGGCAATTTTAATTAATTGCGTTAAACGTGGAATCTCGATTGCAATTTGATTAATTTTAGCAAAGTGTTGCAATAACTTACGGTTAGCACGAATTTGTTGCTTAATTAAAGCAATGTTATTAGCTTCAAAACCTTGCACCATCTTTAATACGCAAGCTCTTGAAGCAGCTAAAAAGTTCTTATATTCCATGTTTAAAGCTGCTTTATTGGCATTAGTTTCATCAACTAAGCGGGAAGTAGAAGCCGGCTTTTGACTCCAGCCGATCATGAGTTTCATTTCTTTAGGTGGGGTAAGCAATTCAACTTTTAAGCCAGGCCAAGCTTCATTAACTACTTGCACTAAAGTCTTGTTTGCTAATTCCTTTTTGAGCCACTTTTTGTCAAAAGTTTGATAAGCTAACCAACCGCCATAAACGCTGGCAGCAATGTCGCCAGCTGAGCCATTTCCTTGGACTGAGTAGTGCGAAATTGCTGATAGCTTATAGACTAACTCATTACTCATTTCTACGCCGTAGAAGCGCAAAATTGCCTTTACCGTGGCTACGGTGACTGCGGCACTAGAACCTAAGCCGTATTTCTTGCCATCAGCCGAGTCCAAGTCGGAATTGACGTGCAAGTCATAGACTTTCATCTTGATGTTTTGTTCAATACAATATTGTTCAGTAAATGAAATAGCCGATAAGATGTATTCAAAGGGGTTGTCACGGTTGTCGATCACCATCTTGGAGCCTTGACGAACCCAATGAATTGAATCTTGTGAGTATTGTTTAGAGTGAATTAAACCGGTTGTTCCTTTACTCTTAGTAATTGAAACACGGACAAACTGATTAACGGCTACTAAAATTGCGGGGCAATCTTGCTCCAGCACTGCATATTCCCCGGCAATGTATAATTTTCCGGGCGCTTTTTCTGTTATCAAAAGAACTAAATCCTCGAATCTAATTAACTTTTTTATTTACAACTAGTCCAAATAAGTAATTCCAGGACCAAAACTTGCATTCACTATCTTAACATTATTAAATTCAGACGAAAAGCGCTGAATGATTTCTTTGCTATTTCTTAATTGACAGAGCACTTTAATATTAGGTCCAGCATCAATCGTGTAATAACATTCAATACCTTCAGCCCGAAGTTGTTCAACCAATTTGATTGCCTGAATAGTTTGTGGTTCAAAGTAGGTGAATTCTGGTTGAGCAGTTAAGTTAATTGCGTGCATTTCATTCGCATTTAACTCGGCTAATTGACCCAAAGCAGTAAAGTTGTTATCTTTAATCGCTTGAATCATCTCGTTTAATTCTAAATCATTGCGCTTCAGCCATGGTTTAAAAAATGGTGAAGATTGAGCATCTTTCATCCCATGAGTTGATGAGATCTTTTTTTGCTTAGTATTTAATTCAACTGCCAGTAGGTGCAGATCCATTGCTGGCTTTTCATCTAGAGCATAAGCGTAAGAAGTTTGGTCGCTGTCGCCTTTTTGCCAAACAGCAAAGCCGCCATAGATCGAACGACTGGCTGAACCAGACCCGATTCGAGCTAAGCGCGATAATTCTTCAGGCGTAACTTCCAGCTCATAACATTGACAAAAGGCTGCTGCTAAGGCCGCAAATGCTGAACTAGATGAAGCCAATCCCGCAGAAGTAGGTACGTGGTTAATTGATTTAACAATTAAATTTCCTGTTACCTGGAAGCGATCCTGTAATTTCTTTAAATAGGTAAAAACCCGCTGGCTTGCCGCTGCAGATTGCTGTTCATTATTTAAATAAAATTGTGATGGGCCAGTTACTTTTTCAATCTTAGTATCAGTATAAAAAGCATCCAAGGTCATTGATAAACTAGACATTAAAGGCAGACGTAATTGGGCATCAGCTTTACCCCAGTATTTGATTAATGCAATATTCGTGTGTGCTCGTACAGTTTTATTCATATTCACCCTCTATATTTGTTCAATCCAGTAGTCACTAATGATGTCTTCACATTTAGCCACAATTTTTTGGGCAGTCGTTTCGTTTTCACATAGGCTAAGCGTAATTCCGCCTAAGCCGCCGCCAGATAGTTTGAAGCCTAGGGCACCATTAGCTAAAGCAATTTTTTGCAATTGATCAATTTTGGCAGTTGAGATCTTAAATGAATGTAAAATTTCTTGGGCCTCATTGAAGATTTGACCAACTGTTTGTGGGTAATGCTTGAGCCAAGCATTTTTAGTTAGGTCAGCTAGTTCACCTAAGTGGGCCATTCTTTGTTTTGCAGCATCAGATTGATCAAGCAATTTTTTAACTGAAGTGACAGCTGCTTTGGTATTGCCTAGTTGGCCGGTATCCATAATGAGCAGGGTAGCACCTAATTTGGTTTGCAATGTTTTAGGACCCATTTTTTTATTGAAAAAGACCAGGTAATCCGAATTAACTGTAGCTGCATCAAGACCGGAAGCTTTACCGTGATTGATCATTTCGGCATGATTTGTTACCGCCATAATTTCTTTTTCAGACATATTAAGCTTAAAAAAATGATTCATGGCCTTAGTGGTCCCTAAGGCGACGGTAGCACTTGAGCCAAAGCCGCGCTCCATTGGAATTTCACCGGTATAGGTAACCTTAATCGGGGCATTATTATTAGCCTTTTTTTGTAAATGTTTAATGACATATTTCAAGCCATCATATTCTGCTGGTGCGTCAAATAAAGGTCCGTGATAACGGGCAGTTTCCATCCACATTTGACTAGCAGGCTCAATAGTAGTTTTAATATGCAAAGCTTTAATTGGCATGGCTAAAGCGTCATAGCCATAAACTACTGAATGCTCCCCAATAATAATTACTTTTCCGTGAGCCAAATAACTGCTTTTCATTATTTAATCATCCTTAAAATAGATTTATTAAAAGATTAACCTTGCTATGATAAAATAATAAACAAGGAGTACGAACAAATGATCAAAATTCTTACAGGACGTCAAACCGACCCATTACAAGAAAAAATTCTGGCAGAAGCAGTTGAAAATTATCAACAATCTCCAGAAGAAGAGACTTTTATCATCGTTCCTAATCATATTAAGTTTACCACAGAAGTTAGGGCGATTAATAAATTAGCAACGAGTAAAAGGCAAGCTGAAACTGCAGTGAAAAATTTGCATGTCTTGTCATTTTCTCGTTTAGCCTGGTTTTTCTTAAAAGATGCCGAGCAGGGATTGCCGACTCAATTAGATGATGCCGCCAGTGCCATGCTTTTAGCGCATATTATTGAGAATAAAAAAGATGAGTTGACTATTTTTGAAAAGGTCAATGTTAATTCAGGGCTGGTCAATCAGCTGTACCACACGATTTTGCAAGTTTATGATGGCAATTTAGACCTGGATGAGATCACCGAAGATAATTTAGATCAAGAAACTAAGAACAAGCTGCATGACTTGCGGATTATTTATGATGCCTTCATTAAAGAAATTGCTGGTAAATTCTCCACTAAAAATGAAGTTCAAATTCAATTGAACGAGATTTTAGCCAAAAGTAAGAATTTAAAGCAAGCTAGTTTTTATTTTTGTGATTTTTCGCATTTTTCATTGCAAGAAACCTTAACGATTAAGTTGTTAATGCGCAAAGCCAAGAATGTTACCTTAGCTTTTAAAACCCGCTTAGGCGAGATTAATCCTACTGCAGAAGAAGGCGATTACGACTACGTGATCCAGCAGACGATCAAGCATTTGACCATGTTTTTGCAGGAGCGCAAGATGAACTATGTGGCCACTAGTTTTCCGCTAAATTCTCAGCCTAACGGTCGTGAAATTCTGAATGGCCTTTGGACCGAGGCACTTCCTAGAGTTGATGAATTAAAGCAAGTTCAGCTAGTTAAGGCAGATTCACGCTATGCCGAAGCTTATTTTGTGGCGCGCACTATTTATCAGCAGGTAGCATTAAGCAATTATCGCTACCATGATTTTTTGATTTTAGCGCCAGATTTAAAGGAATATGAGACTTATTTAACGCCAATTTTGCGGCAAAACAAGATTCCTTTCTTTAACGATTTGCAACAGGAGATGAAGTATCATCCGCTAGTTGTTTTAATTGAAAGCTTGTTTAATCTTCATGAAAATCCTTTTCAAACGCAAAATATGTTGGCGATTCTAAAGACGCATTTACTAATTCCGTCTTGGTATAAGGAAGAAGCAGAATATATTCATGATGTTGATGAACTAGAAAATTTCGTTTTGGCTCACGGAATTAACCATAATTTATGGAAGCGCCGCTTTGATAGGTTTGTTAACGCTGAAGTGATTCGTTTAGACAAGATGGATGAAGAAGTTGCCAAAATTGACCGTTTACGAGGCTATTTAGTTGATAAAATTACGGCCCTTTTTACCAAGTTAGAGCAAGAAAAGGATAGTCAAAAAGCTCTGACTATTTTCTTTGAATTTTTGACTAAAAATGGGATCGCTGATCGTTTAGAGAAATGGCGTGATGATGCCAATGAAGCCGGCGACTTGCAGCAGGCTCAGCAACCGGAACAGTTGTGGGATTTGTTAATGCAGTTATTGCAGGACTACTTAGCAATTAATCCAGAAACTTTTAACTTGAATGAATTCTTTAATATGCTGATTAGCGCCTTTCGTGAAGCTAATTTCTCACAAATTCCGTCAACGCTGGATGCAGTGAACCTGTCTGAAATGGGAATGGTTCAAACTAGCGGCTATAAGCAAGTCTTTATTATTGGTGCAACTGCAGGCAACTTACCAACAATTCAAAAAATGCCAGGCTTTTTGACGACTGAAAATTTGACGCAATTGCAGAATAGTTTTAATTCAGAGTCTTATCTGGAAGACAGTCAACAGCTTAATAACCTGGATCAAAATTACCAATTTGGCTTGTCGCTAGCCTTAGCGCAAGATCGAGTCTTTGTTTCGTATCCAGTCTTGAATGCTTCAAATGAAGAACTAGATCCTTCAATTTATTACCAGCGCTTAAGTGATTATGGTGCGCAAGAGTTTGTGCAACATGATTTGCCAGAAAAGATGCAGGATCTTTTGTCCTTTATAACTAATCCAGATGCCAGTCTAGGCTATTTAACTTATTTGAATTCGTTAAATTCTAATCTTGCCCTGCAAGAATTACTAAAAATTACCCAGCAATATTTACCAGGGAAAACGAAAACGGTCCTTGAAGCGAGTGATTTTGATAATCAGCCTGAAAATATTGGTCAGGATTTAGCGATTCAGCTTTATGGGCAAAATTTGAACTCATCAGTTTCGCAATTAGAGACTTTTTATGAAAATTCATATGAATATTTCTTAAACTATGGCTTAAAATTGCGGCGCCGCTTTGAAAATGAGTTTGACGTGATACAAGCGGGAAATTATTTCCATGAGACTTTTGACCGCTTAGTCAAGCAACTAAATAAGCAACATACTGATTTAGCAGATTTAAATAGTCTTGAACTAGAACAAATGCTTAATTCGGTCAGAAATGTGATGAAGGATGAGGATAAATATGCTCAGTTAATGAATGATCCTTTTAATCAATATCTGTTTAAGTGTCTAGACCATACTACTTCAAAAGTAGCCCATAATTGGCGGCGTTCTTTAAAAGAGACGCCACTTCGGGCTAAGTACTCAGAATTAAGTTTTGGCTTAGGTGAAAAGATCAAAGGCTTAAGCATGGATGTACCAGATTTGTCAGGTAAACACCGCGTTGATCTGCGCGGTAAAATGGACCGTGTTGATTTGGCTAATTTTGATAATAAAGACCAAGTTTTAGCGCAAGTAATTGACTACAAGTCTTCAGCAAAAAAATTTGATTTAGGGATGTTTTACAATGGAATCGCCCTCCAGATGGTGTCTTACTTAGATGTTTTAACTAAGAATGATCAATTCTTTGCAGGAAAAGACCGCCTTTCATTATTAGGTGCTTTTTATCAGACGGTTACTAGACAATTGGAACGGTTGAATAGCAATAAATTGATTGATAGCAGTCTGAATTTGAAAAAGGCCGCTACTGATAGCAAGCCCAAGCTAATGTACACGGGCTTAATCAGTAATGATCCCGAGATTTTAACTGAGGCGGAACCTTTGCTTGATGATCGCCCCAGTTATCCTTCGCAGCTGTATACTGGGGTTAAGACTAAAGCAAAAACTGGCTTTAGCTTGCCACGTGATCGCAACTTTAGTGAAGAAGAGATTGAATTATTGCTTGAGTATGATGAATACTTGATTCGTCAGGCATCGAGTCAGATCTTATCTGGAAAAATTGAGCTTAATCCTTATCGTTATGGAAAATCTAAGAGTGCATTGACTTACTCTGACTATCGTGATGTTTTCTTCTTTGATGCCATGTTACGGCAAAATCAATATCATGAAATTAATAATTTAAACAAAAAGGAATTAATGCTTAAGATCAAAGAAAAATTAGGAAAGGAACAATAAAATTGCCGCAATTTACTAAGGAGCAACAACAAGCAATTAATGACCGCGGTCATGATATTTTGGTATCTGCTTCAGCTGGTAGTGGTAAAACCACGGTACTGGTAGAACGGGTTTTAAAGGAAATCCTTTCTGGTACTAAAGTAGACGAACTATTAGTAGTTACCTTTACTAAAGCAGCTGCTGAAGAAATGAAGACGAGAATCAAAAAGGCTTTATCAGTGGAATTAGCTAAGCCAGGCGCTAATCGAAAATATTTGCGTGAACAGTTGAACCAAGTTGATACAGCTAATATCTCAACTATTGATGCCTTTTGTCTAGAAGTGATTCACCGTTTTTATTATTCGGTTAATTTGGATCCTAGCTTTAGCATTTTAACTGATGATACGCAAGCTGCTTTATTGAAAGAACGCGCTTTACATGAGATTGAGGGCGAATTTTTAGAGAGCAAAGATGAAGATTTTAGGCACTTTTATGATAATTTTGCCGGTGACCGAGATGCAGACAGTCCCCGTGATTTGTTACTAGATCTGTATGATTTTGCGATGGCTAAACCGGAATATCGTTCATGGTTAAAAAAATTAGCTGATGTTTATGCAGTTGATGAGCAGGTGGTCAGTTCTGCTTTATGGCAAAAACAAATTAAACCGTATTTGCTTACTAATCTTGGTAATTTGCAGGGAAAGATTAATGATTATTTGGAGAATCCAGTCATCGAAACTAAAGAGCTAGCCAAAGTTAAAGAAGCTTTTACTTTATTTGCCCAAAATTTAGAGCATTTTATGACGGCGCTAGAAAAAGATGAAGACTATGATCAACAGCGTGAACTATTGCGCTCCTGTATTTTTACCGTAAATTATCGCAAGTCAAATAAATGGGATGAAGATATTTTAGACTTTTACGAAGAGATGCAAAAATTAAAAGATGAAGCTAAAAATCTGATTTTTGATACTTTTACTTCATTTTTTGCGGTGAACGAAGCTGAACAAGTCAAAATTATGGAGCAGAGTCAAAAAATTGTAGCAGCGATTGCCAAAGCAGAATTGGCTTTGATTGACCGTTTTAACAAATTAAAGCGGAACGAAAACTTGCTTGACTATAGTGATATGGAGCAGCTAGCTTATCAAGTTTTGAGTCAAGATACCTCTAATTCGCAAATGGCGCGAGAATTTTATCAAGACAAATTTAAAGAAATTTTGATTGATGAATATCAGGATATCAATGCTTTGCAGGAAAATATCATTCAACAGCTTAAAAATAAGCATAAAAACACTATCTTTATGGTTGGTGACGTTAAGCAGTCGATTTATGGCTTCAGACAAGCAGAACCTAGTTTGTTTTTGAAAAAATACCATGATTTTGCGGATGATGATGAACAAACAGAGAGAATCCTTTTATCAGATAATTTCCGTTCGACTGAGCCGGTTACGCAGATTGTCAACCAGGTATTCAAAAGCGTGTTGAGTTCTGATTTTGGGGGAATTGACTATCAAAAGGAAGGTCAGTTGATTTTCGGAGCTAAATATTATCCTGAAAATACTCCGCAGGCTAGTGAAGTAATTATTCACGAAAAGAAGAGTGACAATGATAACGGCGACTTAGATTTCTCTGAAATTCAAATGGTTTTGGCTCGAATTAAGCAGCTTAAAGCAGAGCATCTGCAAATTTTTGATAGCAAAACTGGCATGCGTGAGTTGCGCTACAGTGATATTGCGATTTTGACTAGAAGCCGGAGCGATAATTTGGTGATCATGCAAGAATTTGCTAAACAAGGTATTCCTTTGTTTGTAACTGATGCCGAAAATTATTTCCAAACTTTTGAATTAACGGTCATGATGAATTATTTGAAGATTATCGATAATCCTGACCAAGATATTCCGTTAGTTTCGGTTTTGCGTTCACCTTTGTTTAATTTTGGTGAAAAAGATTTGGCTAAGATCCGCATTAAGAGCAAAAATTCTACTTTTTATAGTGCCTTAACCTCTTATGTCGGTGTGGGCGATGAATTGAGCAGCAGAATTAAGGACTTTTTGAATCAGTTAGCTGATTTGCGGCAATTTGCGACAACTCACCGAATTTCTGAATTGATTTGGAGCATTTATGCGCGGACGAATCTGTTAGAAATAATGACGGCTTTGCCTAATGGCGAGCAGCGCCGAGTTAATCTAGAGGCCTTATATGAGCGCGCATCTTCATATGAAAGTGCTGGCTTTAAGGGGTTATATCAATTTATTAATTTTATTAACCGGATGCGGCGTAGTAAAAAAGATTTGGCCCAGCCGCTTTTGACTAAGGAAGCAGGAAATGCCGTTCGTTTGATGACGATTCACGGCTCTAAGGGGCTAGAATTTCCAATTGTCTTTTATGTCGGGATGCAACATAAATATCAAATGTGTGATTTGAAAGGAAACTATGTTATTAACTCAGATAGTGTGGGGATTACTTTGCGCGAAGAGCATTATCGAGTAGATTCTTTGGTTAAGGCAATGGGCAATGTAATTAAAAAGCGCCAACTGCTGGAAGAAGAAGCACGTATTCTTTATGTAGCCTTGACTCGGGCTAAGCAAAAGTTGATTTTGGTGGGCGATATCCCTAATTTGGGCAAAAGATTAAAGGAATGGTCAACTGAGTTGAATCATGCGGGTCATTTAGCTTTAGCTGATAAACTAGCGGCTACTAATCCATTAAGCTTTATGGGTCCAGCTTTGGCTTTAGATCGGCATCTAGCGATTAAGATGACTGATATTACCAATTCATTGGATCAAAGTCAGCCGTTTTTGTATATTAATTATGAAAATACAGTCGAAGAAGCGGTTGAACCTCAAGTAAATGAAGTTCAAGGCAATGAAAGCCAAAGTGAGCTGCTAACGAAAACTACCCAGCAGCTTTATCAATATGACTATCCTTTTAAAGATGCAAGTGAAACAACTGCTTATCAAGCGGTATCAGAAATTAAAAAAGCATTTAATGATCCGATTGATACTGAACTGGAAAACTCTCATTTGTTGACGTCAACTAATCGCTATTTACAGCCAATTGATACTAAGCCTAATTTTTTGTATCAAACTAAGTTTACTGGTGCAGAAATTGGGACCGCGACTCACCTGATTTTGCAGTATTATGATTATCAAGGGAGCGGCAGTCAGGAGCAGTTAGCAACAGAAATTCAAGAATTAGTTGAACAGAAAAAATTAAATCCAGAAATTGTGGCTAGTTTAAAACAAGACCAAATCGAATGGTTCGTTCATAGTGACTTTGCCAAGGATTTTTGGCAAAAGCCGGAGAATTTAAAAAGAGAAGTTGATTTTTCTAGTTTGGTTTCTGCCAGAACTTTGTTTAAAAACTTCTCAGATCCTAATGCTAAAATTTTGGTTCATGGTACAATTGATGGTTATTTTGTGACAAATGATGGTATTATTTTGTTTGACTACAAAACTGACCACGTTGATCAATCGCATTTGGCTAAGTCGATTGAATTAATTAAAGAAAAATATACTGGTCAGCTTAGGTTATATGAACAAGCTATTAATGAATTTAGTCAAAAAAAGGTTATTGGAAAATATTTAATTTTACTTGATGCTAAACAAGTAGTTGAAGTGAAGTAGAGAGGGGGAAGAATATGGCAAAGAGTTTTGTAAAAGATACATTTGCCGTAGTTGATCTAGAAACCACAGGAACCCAACGCGAAAATGGTCATCATATTATTCAATTTGGATGTGCCATTATTAAGAATTTGAAAGTCGTTAAAACATATTCTTTTTTAATTAATCCTCATCGGGAAATTCCCCAATCAGTAGTTAACTTAACGGAAATTCAGAATGAAGATGTATCTAAAGCAAAAGATTTTAACTATTTTGCACCCAAGATTGTCAAAATTTTACAGAATACTGTTTTTGTAGCGCATAATGTAGATTTCGATTTACCTTTTTTAAATTGTGAATTAGTCCAGCATGGTTACGATGCTTTGACTAATAAGGCAATCGACACGGTTGAATTAGCTAAGATTGCTTTTCCAACCTTGCCTTCTTATAAACTAAGTGATTTAACAGCTCAGTTAGCGATCAAACATTTAAATCCGCATAAGGCTGATTCTGATGCTTACGGCACGGCAATTTTATTGTTAAAGATTATTAACAAATTGGAGAGTTTGCCACAGGCTACTTTGAATACGCTTAGTTCATTGTCTCATGGTTTGATTCGTGATACTTCTTGGGTAATTACGACGATTGCGGATAATTTAAGGCAAGAAAAGCGGCCTTTGGGCAAAGAATATATGCAGGTGCGCAATATTGTTTTGCAAAAGCAAAATGATAATCTAGAGCGGCATGGAGAAAATGCCCATTTTCCCCAAACTGATCAAGAAAAGCGCAAAATTTTTAAAGGCAAACTTCATTTTCGGCGAGCGCAGGTTGATTTGATCAATCATTTACACCAATTTATTAATGAACCAGATAAAAAAGCGATGTTGGTTGAAGCACCTAATGGGACAGGGAAGACTTTTTCTTATCTTTTTGCCTATGCCTATCAGCTTTATTCTGGGAGAAAATTAGTAGTAGCAGCGCCAACTAAGGTTTTGCAAGAGCAAATGATCGAACATGAAATTCCGCAATTGTTTAAGGTTACTAAGCTGGATTTAACTGCCGAAGTAGTCAAGTCAAGTAGTCGCTATCTTGATTTAGATGGATTTGTGCAAACAATTTTTCAGGGCACGCCTAATAAACCAACCTTGATTTTGCAAATGCAGATTTTGGTTTGGTTAACTAAGACTAAAACTGGTGATCTGGATGAGTTGAATTTGACTAACTATAGTGCACCACTTTTTACGCAGATCCAGCACCCGGGGGATGCACGAGTTGGTAGTCGTTTTGCGGCAGTTGATTTTTGGAATTTAGCACGCAGAAGACAAGAAGCAGCGGATATTTTAGTTACCAATCATGCTTATTTAGCTAACCATTATATGGATACGATTTGGGGACAAAATCCATACCTGGTGATTGATGAAGCACACCGCTTTACAGATAATGTAGTAAGTTCACGCAATGACTCTTTACGTTTTGAAGCACTGTGGGGTGTTTTAAGTCACTTGCGCAATTTGCTTTATTATTCAAACGAAAGCGTTGAAGCGCAATTTAATGACGATGTACAACTGAACTTTTTGCTGAAAAAGCTAGATCCTAAAATTTTGGAACTGATTCAATTAATTAATGAATTACAAAAGGCCTTGTATATGCAGCGAGATCATGCTGTAAATCATACCTTGTTAGCTAATGGCAATCTGGAGCTTAGTTTTCAAGGTAAGGGCTTGTTTGGACAAAATAGCAAATTTAAGACTGTTTTGCCTAAGTTTCAACAAAAGCTAGAAGAAGTTAGAGACTTAACCAATCAAGTTTTGTTTGAATTGTACAATGAACAAGAACGGATGCTGGCCAATGTTGAAATATTGGTTAATGAAATCACTGAGCAAATTGATCGATTAGATTACTATTCTGAAAAGGGCTATCAATTAGCTGATTTGCTTTCTGATCAAAAGGGTTTAGAACAAGATGGCTTTATTTTGATGATTACTAATCCTGATGATCCTTTGAGTACTAACTTAGATTGGTTGATGCTTGATGCTAGTGAAGTGTTAAAACAGATCTATAGTCGGTTTGATCATATTGCTTTTGTTAGTGCCACTTTAACTAGCAATCATAATTTTGAATATGCAATCAGTCAGCTGGCTTTAGCTGATTTAAAGCCGGTAGAATATATTGGTAAGAGTACTTTTAATATCAAAAAGCATTTGCAAGTCTTGGCTGTTAACAATATGCCTAATCCTGATAGTGAAAATTTTGAAAAGACTATTGCCAATATTCTGTTGCATGACATTCAAAATAAGGATCATGTGCTTGTTTTGATGACCAACTTGGAAAAAATCAAAACTGTCTTTACCATGATTATGAATGAGCCACAGCTCAAGGATTTTGAAATTTTAGCTCAGGGCTTGTCAGGTTCGAATAACCGAATTGCAAAACGCTTTGTGATTGCTAAAAAGGCAATTATCATTGGGGCTGATAGTTTTTGGGAAGGGATTGACTTCCATGATTGCGGCATTGACGTTGTTTTTGCGGCACGAATTCCGTTTGAATCGCCAGACCAACCTGAAGTCCGTTTAAGACAAAAGAAACTAGAAGATCAAGGGATTGATCCTTTTACTAAAGATAGTTTACCAAGAGCAGTAATTCGCTTTAGACAAGGAATGGGACGCTTGATCAGAGGAGAACATGATCATGGTCAATTTGTAATCCTGGATCCAAGAATATGGACTAAAGGTTATGGGCAAGAATTTTTACAAACTATTCCTGTTAAAGTCGAAAAAGTTACTAAAGAAGAATTGAAAAAGAAATTAGAAAATAAATAATTATGTTACAAGATGATACAAGACAAATCATTAAGTTTGTAAGTTGGGTAATTGGCTTGATAATAGTTGCTTTTTTGGTTAGCGTTGTGATTTTTTATTATGCTGGCTCTAAAAGTCGGGGCAATGATCAAAAAATCGCTCAATTAGCTACTAGTAAAACTCCAATTAGTAAGATTCAAGGCTATTATCATTTAGATCGTGGTACAAGTAGTTATGCGGTAGCGGGTACTAATAAAAAGGGTAAACAATACTACTTTATTTATTTGCCAAATTCTAAGAAAGCTTATTTATATCCGGCAACTAAAGGAATTACTGAAAGCAAGATTAAAAACAAGTTTAAATCTACCCATTCAGATGCTACAATAAATAATATTAATCTTGGTTGGTATAAGGGCGAAGCTGCTTGGGAAGTAGCCTATAAAAAACAAAACGGCAACCTAGGTTATACTTTATATGAATTCAAAAATGGAAATGATATCTCAGAAGTCGATAATTTGTAGAAACTTTGGTATTATGGAAATTGTATAATTGATAAAAAGGTGGATAGGAATTTATGACAGAATTGATTTCAATTAAAGATTCTTCTAAACATGTTGACGAAGAAGTTAAGATGCATGTTTGGTTAACAGATAAAAGATCAAGCGGAAAGATTATCTTTTTGCAATTACGTGATGGTACTGCATTCTTCCAAGGGGTAATTCGCAAGAATGATGTATCAGAAGAAGTGTTTGAAGCTGCTAAGGAATTACGTCAAGAAGCCAGCTTTTACATTACTGGTACTGTTCACAAGGATGAGCGTTCACACTTTGGCTATGAAATTCAAATTTCAGATTTAAAGGTAGTTTCAAATAATGAAGGCTATCCAATCACTAATAAGGAACACGGTGTTGATTTCTTACTTGATCACCGTCATTTGTGGTTAAGATCAAAGAAGCCATTTGCTATTATGCAAATTAGAAACACGATGTTTAAGGCTACAGTAGACTTCTTTGAAAAGGAAGGTTTCATCAAATTTGATGCGCCTATCTTTATGCACTCAGCTCCAGAAGGAACTACGCAATTATTCCATGTAGAATACTTTGATCATGATGCATACCTTTCACAATCAGGTCAATTGTATGGTGAAGCAGGTGCAATGGCTTATGGTAAGATCTTTACTTTTGGCCCAACCTTTAGAGCTGAAGAATCAAAGGGTCGTCGTCACATGACTGAATTCTGGATGATGGAACCAGAAATGGCTTGGATGCACCAAGATGAATCATTAGATCTTCAAGAAAGATACTTGGCTTACATGGTTAAGCAAGTTCTTGAAAATAATGAATATGAACTTAAGATTCTTGGTAGAGATCCAGAAAAGCTTCGTCCAACTACAGAAGGTAACTTTGTTCGTCTTCCTTACGATGATGCAATTAAGATGCTTCAAGATGCTGGACATGATATCAAGTGGGGCGATGACTTTGGTGCTCCAGATGAAGGTTATATTTCAGAGCAATACGATCGTCCTGTCTTTATTGTCAACTATCCAACTTCAATTAAGCCATTCTATATGAAGAAGAATCCTGACAATCCAAAGGAATACTTATGTGCTGATGTTATTGCACCAGAAGGCTACGGCGAAATCTTTGGTGGTTCAGAACGTGAAGGTGACTACGAAGTTCTTAAGCAACAAATTGAAGATGCTGGCTTAAACTTGGAAGATTACCAATGGTACCTTGATCTTCGTAAATTTGGTGGTGTTCCTCACTCAGGATTTGGTATGGGCTTTGAACGTACAATTGCTTGGGTTTGTCACCTTGACCACATTCGTGAAGCAATTCCATTCCCAAGATTGATTAACAGAATGCAACCTTAGTTACATCTTTGATAATTAAATATTTGAATATAAAGTTGGACTAGTAATAGTTCAACTTTTATTTTTGAAAGGAAATTATTTTGGAATTCAAAGATTATCGAGCATTAGGCTTTACAACTTTGCAAAACGGATTAATTGCCTATTACTCGCGATTAGGGATTAGTGATGCGGAACTAATCGTGATAATTCAATTGGAAGCTTTCAGTCAACGAGGGGAGAGTTTCCCTTCTAATGAAAAAATTGCTGCTAATACTAATTTATCAGTTAGTGATGTTGGAAATTTGATTCAACGTCTTATTGAGCGTAATTATTTAACGATTGAGCAAATGACAGATAGTCAAGATAAGATCGGCAACAAATATAGTCTTAATAAGTTGTATAATGCACTTGACCACTATCTTGACCAAAACGTTTTGATTAAGGACAAGAAAAAAGATAAAACAGTTTCGGTTGTAGATGATTTAGAGAATAACCCATTAAATTATTTATCACGAAAAGTGGAAGTAGAATTTGGACGTTATCTGAGCCCAATTGAACGTGAAGAAATTGCACAATGGTTGAGTGTAGATCATTATACTCCTGAAATAATTGAACTTGCCTTACGTGAGGCTGTTTTATCGCAAGCTTATTCTTTAAAATATATTGATCGAGTTTTACTTAATTGGCAAAGACATAATCTTAAAACAACTGATGAAGTTGAAAGATTTTTGAAGAGGAATCGATAAAATGACAGAAGAATTGTTAAGCGATGATGAGGCACGTGCGGTTTTATATAAAATTTTAGCATTGTATCCTGATGCACGTGGCGAATTGCAATGGGATAGCAAATTTCACTTGCTTTGTGCAGTTATGTTGAGTGCACAGACAACTGATAAGATGGTTAATCGAGTAATGCCAAGTTTTAGTAAGATGTTTCCCACGCCAGTAGATTTGGCTAAGGCGCCAATTGAACAAATTGAACGAGAAATTAAAACTATTGGGTTATTTCGTTCGAAGGCTAAACATTTAAAGGCTACTGCCGAAATTTTAGTTGATAAATATGATAGTCAAATTCCTGAAGATAAGAAGACACTAATGACATTGCCAGGAGTAGGAGAGAAAACTGCTAATGTCGTTTTAGCTGAAGGCTTTGGAATTCCTGCTATTGCTGTTGATACGCATGTATCACGGATTTCTAAGAAATTCCATATTGTTGACGAAAAGGCTACGCCACATGAAGTAGAAAAGCGGTTGGAGTCACTACTGCCTAAAGATCAATGGGTGAAGACACATCATGCGATGATTTTATTTGGGCGGTATACGATGCCAGCACGAGCTAAAGGCGATCCGTATTCATATTTGAATTCTGAAAAATAATTTTGAGAAGTAGGAGGTTAACTTCTGCTTTTTTTATTGAGTAATTTTATATAATCCGTTGTTACTAAATTATTCTTATAAAAAACCACGCCTTCACTACGTTTCGGCAAAAAAAAAAGAACGGTAAACGTACCATTCTTTTAGACATATTCAATTAATCATGATCTGAATCATCGTCATTTTCATGCTGTTCTTTTCCAGGATTTCTGATAGAAGAACTTTGTTGAACTGAAGAAGATTGAGATCTGCTTTGTGAAGATGAAGCTCGTTGACGTTGACTACTATTAGATCGTGAAGCAGAACCGTTTTCTTGATTTGATGATTGCTGTGTTGTTCTAGATGAAGTAGTAGTTGTTGTACCAGTATTACCATTATCACTATTGGTATCAGTTTCCTCATCATCTTCGTCATAACTTGCGGCACTATTGCCAATACCAGCTGGAGCATGACCACGAACAAATAATTGCCAAGTACCACCACTGGTTGCTACTTCAGGTGGATTAGAATTATTAACGATTTTAGCTCTAACAACAGACTTAGGTTGCTTCCAATTGAGGTTAGGTTTATTTCTCATTAGATAAGTCATCATACTCTTATACATTAATTGAGCCGATTGTTGACCTATTCCTGAGATAGTACCATCTTTCAAATTGTCATATCCAGTCCAAACGCCCATGACGTATGATCTAGTGTAACCTACAAACCATGAATCCTTTGGTGTTGAATTATAGCCAGGATATTTAGCTAAATCTTCATCAGAATATTTAACCGTACCAGTTTTACCAGCTTGGTAAAGATCAGGAATTTTGGCATTCGTACCTGAGCCACGCTTGATTACACCTTTCAGCATATCGGTAATCATATAAGCCGTTGACTTTTTCATTACCCGAACACCGTTTGAGTCATAATTTCTAGTCAAGCCATCTGGAGTTTCAATTTTAGAAACAAATTGTGGCTTGTGGTAAACACCCATTGTGGCAAAAGCAGCGTACGCACCAGTCATTTGTAAACTAGATGCATTGGCACCGATCGCAACTGATAGACCAGAATTTGCTGGAACATTAACTCCCATACGACGAGCAAAGGCTGAAGCACGTTTTACACCAACGTCAGCTAAAGTTTTAACTGCTGGGACATTACGAGATTGCTCTAACGCCTTGCGCATGGTCATCATGCCATCATATTTGTTATCCCAGTCATAAAGCTGAATATTAGTACCAGGGTAAATATATTTGCTATCATCAATCATTTTGGCGGTTGACCAATTCAAATATTGAATAGCTGGTCCGTAGTCAAGGACAGGCTTAATTGATGAACCAGTAGAACGACCAGTTTGAACAGCACGGTCTAGTCCTAATTGAACAGAAGGTAAGTGCCGACCACCTAAGATTGCCACAACGTGACCGTTATTTGGATCAACTACAGTTGCCCCAATTTGCATTTGATTATTAGTAAACGGAACAGAGCCGTTGTTAGCTAATTGGTAAAGCTTATTTTGAGCTTTTTGATCAATGTTGATAGTGATCTTTAAATTGTCATGGTATGGGTCAAATCCCTTACTCTTAACTTCAGAAATTACTTCTTTAATATAAGGATCATCAACTTGACGAATTTTAGATTCGTTACTTGCTCGATGGATCTTGAGGCCCTTGTTAATTGGTTCTGCTACTGCTTGATTGTATTCAGCCTTGGTGATTTTATCGTTTTGTAACATGGTTTTTAAAACAATGTCACGACGATATTTTGCTTTTTGTGGGTAAAGATATGGATCATATGCCACAGGTGCGTTAGGCATCCCGGCAATTAATGCAGTTTGTGCCAAATCCAGTTTATTTAAAGGCTTACCATAGTAATAATTTGAAGCTGTACCCATGCCGTAGTTACCGTAGTTCATAAAGACCTTGTTAATATAAAATTCCAAAATTTGATCTTTACTGAATTCGTGTTGAACTTTCATCGCCAACCAAGCTTCTTGCGCCTTTCTCTTTAAAGTACGTTGAGAAGCGGCAGTAGAGAAGACCGTTAACTTAACTAATTGTTGGGTAATAGTTGACCCACCTGCAGCAATGCTGTTACTTTTAGCATTAGTCAACATTGAACCAACAATTCTAATTGGATCAACGCCTAATCTATCCTTGTAAAAACGTTTATCTTCCACTGAGACAACAGCATCTTTTAATTGCTGAGGAATATCTTTATTTTTAACGTAGATTCTTTTTTCAGAACCAAGTGATAATAAAAACTTACCATTATTAGTATAAAGACTAGAAGATTTACCACTTTGAAGTTGGTCCTGACTAATATTGGGTGCGTCTTTAGCATAAAAGGCAAAAAGCCCGATTCCAGAAATTACTACTAAAAATACTAATAGAAAGACCCATTTGATAATTTTAATCCATAAATGGCCACCGCTTGGCCTTCGACCGTGGTAGTCTCTACGTGATTCTCGTTTCATATTGTTGTTATTGTCTGCCATTATTATCTTTTCCTATCTGCAATGAATTTATCTACTGCCTCAAGATAAGGCAAGGTAGGGCGAAAACCACTTTTTATTTCAAAAGAGTGGTCTTCAATTTCCTTTAAACTCATAGAACTTTTATCTTTTTTACGCCAAGCTTGAATTACAAAACTAGCCGGAGTTACAAAATAGCGTTCCAAACTAGCGAACCTAATTATTGTAAAACAAATTCCTTGTTGTTTTAAGCATTCATCTAAATGAAAAATCTGGTGTTCATGAAAGTTTTTTAACGGGAAGTTAGTCTTATTTCGCGTCTCTTTTGCTTCAAAATCAAGGTAGTAGCCTTGATAAACGCCATTGTAGTCAGTAGTCGAGGCTTGTCTAAAATAAGCTTCTCGAATAACTGCCTTGGAGCGTTTAGGATAGTCTACCTTAACGATCTGAATCGGCGTTGGCTTTTTGTGAACAACTGCAATTTCTTCCATTAAATAGTATTTATTAGATTCATTAATCTGTTGTTCAAGCGTCATCCCACGATCAGAAAAGTTAACTCCTTTTTTATGGTGATATGAACGACGAACTTGATGTTCTTCCTTTTTAGTTACAGGTTTTCTAAATGCGGCTAAACTGCCGCTAGGATATTTGACCATTGTCCTCACTCCTGTTAGCATTATAGCAATAAAGACTACATTTTTGAATAAGAGAGGGGCTTAAACAAATGCAGCGCTTATGGGTGACTGGTTATCGCGGCTATGAATTAAATGTTTTTGGTGATCGCGATCCTAAGATAACTGTCATTAAATATGCCCTAAAAAATTATTTGGTAAGTTTATTAGATGATGGACGGCTGGATTGGATTATTACTGGCGCAAATCTTGGTGTAGAGCAATGGGCAGCTGAAGTTGGAATTGAATTAGGAACAAAATATCCAGTGAGAACTTCAATGATGATTCCATATGAAGAATTTGCGAATCGCTGGAATGAAAGTAATCAAGCAAAGTTTCTTAATCTAAAAGAAAAAGTTGATTTTTTTGCTTCAACCTCTAATACTCCTTATCAAAGTCCATTGCAATTGCGTAATTATCAGAATTTTATGATTCAACACACTGATCGAGCAGTAATGATCTATGATCCAGAACATCCAGGTAAACCCAAATATGATTATAATTTAATCCAAAAATATCAAGAAACTAAAGAATATCCTTTAGATTTAATTGATTTTTATGATTTGCAGGATGCGGCAGAAGAATATCAAGAGAATCATCAAACGAATCGTTTTTCAGAATAATAAGGTAAAAATTTTATTAAAGTCTGTTTCTTTGTTTTAAGTCGACGTTGTTTTTGCTAAAATAGGGTGGAATGTAAAGGAGTTGTCAGTAAGATGGCAAATTTAAATGATATAAAATTATCAGGACAAGATATATTAAAAAAGCAATTTAAAAGCAAAGTAAAAGGATATGATCCTGACGAAGTTGATGCATATTTGGATGAAGTAATTGCCGACTATACTACTTTTCAACAAATTATTGAAGATCTGTATGGCCAAATTGGCACACTTCAGCGTCAATTGATGGATGAAAAGCAAAAGGAAAAGAAGACAGCGAAAGCTGAAGAAGAAAAGATTAAGACTTATACGCCAACGCATAGAAGAACTGCACCAGTAAAATTCGCTGATGAAGAAGATGACGCACAAGGCGAAATTTCAACCAATATGGCAATCATTCAACGGATTTCAACCTTGGAGCGAAAAGTTTATAATCTAGAACAACATGTTTATGGCTTACAAAAGCCTTAATTTTTGCTATAATGATTAACAGTGTGAATTTCGAGTAGGCGCGGCTAGCTGATGTTAGCTGAGGAAAGTCCACGCACGCACAAGCTGAGATGCTTGTAGTGATCGTATTCAGCCCAATAAGCTGGAGGAAGGTTTAGGCCTTCACGGCGGAAAAAGTGCTAAATCTTCGGACATGCATGACTATCCTGAAAAGTGCCACAGTGACGAAGCAAAGTTAGAAATGACTTTGGTGGAACGAGGTAAACCCTGCGAGTGTGAAACCCAAATTTGGTGGGGGAGTTTCGGTCTAAGGAAATGAACTAAAGACCGGGTTATTGCTTCAGGCAATAAAGATAGATGACTACTGAAGATGATCTTGGCCAAAGATCATTGGAACAAAACGTGGCTTATAGAGATTCACACAGGCAGAGTTGGGCTTTTTAGCTCAGCTCTTTTTATTTTGAAAATGAAAGAGTAATAATGAAAGAATACCAACTTTATGCAACCATGGGCGCTGGTTTCGAAAGCGTCGTTAATAAAGAACTGCAAGCGATGGGGTATCAGACCCGAGTAGAAAATGGTCGCGTCTTTTTTAAAGGAAATCAAGCAGATATTGTTAGAACTAATCTTTGGTTGAGAACGGCTGATCGAATCAAAATCTTGCTTAAAGAATTCAGAGCAACAGATTTTGATACTTTATTTAATGAAGTTTATGACTATGATTGGGCCGAGTTATTGCCAGTAGATGCAAAATTCCCAGTTCAAGGTAGAGCTGTTAAGTCTAAACTACATTCTGAGCCAGATGTGCAGTCGATTGTGAAGAAGGCAATTGTTAATAAGATGGTTGATCAATACCATCGTCGCGGTTTTTTACCAGAAACTGGTAATGAATATCCATTAGATGTACATATTTATAAAAATGTAGCCAGAATTTCCTTGGATACAACTGGCGCGAGTTTATTTAAACGGGGTTACCGTGTTGAACATGGTGGCGCTCCAATGAAGGAAAACTTTGCGGCTGGCTTGTTAAAATTGACACCATATAATGGTACTCATCCTTTAATCGATCCAATGACCGGTTCAGGAACTTTAGCAATTGAAGCAGCGTTGATTGCCAAAAATATTGCACCTGGTACTTGGCGTGAATTTGCCTTTGATGGCTTTGACTGGTTTAACCCTAAGTTGCATGACGAAGCTTTAGCTAAGGCAAAAAGTGAAGTAAAGCCGCTTGAATCACCAATTTGGGCTAGTGATATTGATCAATCAGTTCTTGAAGTAGCAAAATTAAACGCTCATAATGCTGGGGTTTTGCAAGATATTAGATTTAAACAAGTTGCGGTTAAAGACTTTACTACTGATTTAGAAAACGGCATTATTATTGCCAATCCGCCTTATGGTAAACGATTGAAAGATCGTGAGTCGGCAGAAGATTTATACCGTCAAATGGGAGAAGTATTGCGACCACTCAGTTCGTTTAGTCAATATTACTTAACTGCAGATCCTAACTTTGAAAAATGCTTTGGCGCAAAAGCTACCAAGAAGCGTAAATTATTTAATGGTAATTTGAGAGTTGATTTCTACCAGTATTGGGCTAACAGAAGGTAAAAAATGATTACGAAAGAGCTTAACACAGAATTTTGGGTAATTTCGGATACACATTTAATTTCGGATAGTTTGCATGATGAAGGACAAGCTTTTTCACGGATGCAAAAGACTAGCCAAGGGAAGGATTTGTATTATCAAGAAACTGCGCTTTCGGCTTTTATGCGGATGGCACAGCGGAAAAAGCCTGCTGCAATTATTGTAACTGGCGATTTGACCTTTAATGGTGAGCGAGTTTCGGCTGAGAAATTTGCCCAAATTTTTAAACCATTAAAGGAAACTAAAGTATTGGTTTTACCTGGTAATCATGATATTTTTGATGGTTGGGCCAGAGAATTTCGCGGAAAAAAACAATTTTATGCTGGTGAAATTAGTCCAATGTTCTGGCGTTCAATTTTTGATAAATCGTATCGTGAAGCTTTAGATGAAGATAGTAATTCATTGGCTTATAGTGTCCAGTTGAATCCACAATATCTTCTGGTTTTAGCAGATTCCAATATTTATGGTAAAGAAGAAACAACTGAAGCACCACATACTCATGGTAAAATCGGCAAAGAGCAATTAAAGTGGATTGAAAAACAGTTCCGCTATGCACAAGAACATCAATTGCGGCCAATTTTGTTTATGCATCATAATTTATACGCACATAATCCTGCGGTTAATAAAGGCTACGTGGTTGACGATGCAGTTGATCTGCGACGTTTGTGTGCGCGGTATAATGTGAAGTTGGCTTTTTCTGGTCATATTCATGCGCAAAATATCATGGGACCGCAAGATATGACACCGACAACAGAGATTGTTACGTCAAGTTTTTGCTCTAATGATCAAGGATATGGTGTAGTACGCGTGCATTCACGACATATTACTTATGTGCGTTGTAATTTTGACATGACCAGATATTTGAATGATGAAGAAAAAGAGAATTATACTTTGGTTCACTTTCGTAAATATTTGAAAGATCTGCAGTTAGGCAGTATCTCAGCTGATATGATGCAAAGTGAATTGAATCAATATCATGAAGATATTGAATTAGTTAAAGCAATGGGCGACTTGTTTGGTTGGATGAACTACCATTTCTTTAATGGTCATAATCACATCAAGGTTAGCGAGCTAAACAAGATCCACGCTTCTAAAGAATACCAAGTTTTGATTAAGCATCACCCAGAATATCGGTTATATTTGAAGACGCTGTACGACACTTCGACGCATAGCAATTTACAAGTGAAAATTCGGTATTAAAAAGCACAAAAAAGCATCCCCATCATATCAAGAAGAGGATGCTTTTTTCATATCATTATTGACGCCAAGCGCTATCTAATTTTTGTTGGCCAGCCTTAATTTGAGCATTAATATTTTGATGCTTATTAGCAGCAATTAAAATGTTTTCCATAATTTGATTCATACCATTATAAGCAGAGTCAGAATTCTTAGCTACAGGAACGCTGTAAAGATGCTTCATTGAATTCTTTAAGACACTTGGTAATTTCATCTTGCTGTCCAAGTATGCCTTGCTATTTAATACATTATCATTAACAGGAATATAGCCAGTCTCATTAGCCCAAGTTAATTGGCTAGATTTGTTAGTCAAAAACTTCATATATTTCATTGCGGCTTGCTTTTGTGCTTTTGAAGCGTAGTTGAAGACATAAAGATCAGTTCCTTGAGAAATAGTGTATTCACCAGGGCGAGGAGCAACACCATATGTAAATTTATTACCTACGCCCATCTTAGTGTAGCTTTCACCAGCTGAAGTACCGATGTACATTGCGACTTTTTCATTAGCAAAAGGACCGGAGAGGTAACGTTCACTACCAGCGGTTCTAAAGTAGCCATTGCGTACGCCATCTGCATAGAAGTTAATAACTTTTTTAGAGACAGCCGACTCTAACTTGGTTGAACGACCAAAAGTTTGTCCTTCATTCTTGAGGCCTAGAACATAGTAGTTGGCTAAGTTGTCAAAACCAGCACCAACAATTTTATGGTTTGATTTTTCATAAATTGCTTTAGAAACAGATTTAAGCTCTGCCATTGTCTTAGGCACCTTTAAGCCATATTTCTTAAGCAAGGTCTTGTTGTAAGTTAAGACTTCGATTGATTTGTTGAAGGGAATACCATATTGGACGCCATTAATTTGCGCACCCTTCATTAATTCAGGACGAATATTAGATTTGGCAGCTGAGCCCCAACCGTAAGTTGAATTATTAATGTATGGTGTCAAATTAGCCAACATTTTATTTTGAGCAGCTTGGTAAAGCCAACCAGGGTAGGCCTGAGTCATTGTCGGCAAGTTATTAGGGTTTTGCTGAGTAGAAGTGATTTTCCCTTGTAATTGAGGGTAATTGCCTTGATTTTCTAGCTTAACTTTGATATTAGGATTTTCCTTCTCAAATTTATTAGTCAATTGTTTTAAAGTTTTTTGTTGCGCACCGTTCATTGCATGCCACATGGTAATTTCAGTCTTACCATTTTTAGCAGGGGCAGTGCTCTTCTGATTTGAACAAGCTGCTAAAAATAATGCTGCGGTAGTTACTGCACCAATTGATAAATATTTTTTTAAGCCTTTCTTTATCATCGAATTCTCCTCACTAAAAAATAGCATTAATAAAAATGAAATTTAAAATAAATTTTTATTTTAATAAGTACAATATCTTGTGTCACTTATTAATCAATGCAAGATAATATACTACTGGTTAAGAAAGTGAAAATCAACTCTTGACTTTTTTTAGTGTTTGAAAACATTGATACATCAACATTTATTTGCTTAATAAAAATATTAGTAGCAGGGAAAATCAAATTAAAAACACATTTCATCAAATACAATATCTTGTATATAGAAAATGTAAGAATTGCTTAAGCTGAAGCAAAATAATAACTATTTTTCAGCAAGTAGCTTATAATTATAGATGAGCTTATGAAAGAAAGGTCGAATTTTATGAAAAAATTAGATACTACTAAACTTACTGACGAACAAATTGAATTCTTTAACTCACACTTACCATACATGGCAACTGTAGATGCTAACGGTGTGCCACAAGTTGGTCCTAAGGCTTCACTTAAGGCAATTGATCCTTCAACTATTCAATACCTTGAAAAGACCAAGTCAACTGCTTATGAAAACTTGAAGAATGGTTCAGTAGCAGCTATCGTTGTTGCTGATGTTCCTACTCACAAGGCATTTCGTGTTTTAGGTCACGCTGAAATTCACGAAGGTGACGATTACGCTAAGAAGATCGTTTCAGGCACTGACACTCCAAATGCATTTGTAGTTAACATTAAGATCGAAGAAATTGATGCTTAATTTAATCTATTGAGCTGATAAAGCATCCCGAGGACGGGATGCTTTTTTAGTTGTTATAATTGAAGTGTAACTAAAATAAGGATAAATTTTGAAAAAAGGTAAATTGTGATTACTAATAAAAAACAGCCAGTTCTATGGCTATTATCAGATACACATTTAATTGCAGATAGTCTACATGATGATGGCGCTGCTTTTCAGCATATGCGTAATACCAGTGCAGGCAAAGATTTAGATTATCAAGAAATTGCTTTAACAGCCTTTGTACGCAAAGCAATTGCCGAGAAACCCACTGCAGTGATAATTACTGGGGATGTAACTTTTAATGGCGCTAGAATATCGGCTGAGCGTTTAGCCGATATTTTTCAGCCTTTAATTAAAAATGACATTGCTTTTTTCGTTTTGCCAGGCAACCATGATATTTTTGATGGTTGGGCCCGTAAATTTAAGGGAGCTCAGGAATACTATACGCTGCAAATTGGACCAGCTATTTGGAAGGAAATTTTTGCCAATTCTTATCAGGATGCACTTCACGAAGATCCTAGTTCATTAGCTTATAGTGTTAATTTAAATCCGCAATATCGCTTAATTCTTGCAGATTCAAACATTTATGGTAGTCAAGAATCGCGGTCCCATCCAATTACTAATGGGCGGATTTCAACTTTTCAATCGAATTGGATTGAAAGAGAACTAATTGATGCCCAAAAACACCAGCAACAAGTATTATTTTTCATGCACCACAACTTATATCGGCATAATAAGGTAATTTACCAAGGTTATATTTTGGATAATGCAGTCGAATTACAAGCTCTGCTACAAAAATATGGCGTTAAAATAGTTTTTTCAGGACACATGCATGCTCAAAATATTATTGGACCATTTGCCAATTCTCCGATTGCGGAAGTGGCAGGGGCTTGTTTTTGTATGACTACGCAAGAATATGGTCAAGTTCAGTTGAACGAGACGAGGATGAGATACCAGGTACACTCATTTGAAATGAAACCTTGGCTGACTAAAGCAGAACAACAAAAGTTGCCGCAGCAAGATTTTCATCAATATTTACAGCAGCTATTCTTTAACCTGGGCGAGCAACAGTTAATTCAAATTAAGCAAGCTATGCAAGAAAAAGAAGCTGAAGCTGTAATTAGCTTTGCAGATCAATTAAATTGGAACTTTTTTATTGGTAAAAGTAATTATTCCAACGAAGAGAAAAACAAGATTGTTAATTCGGCTGAATATCAACTAGTCGCAAAATATTTGCCAGATTTCAAACGTTATCTCGACTCTTTTTTAGAGGTAAAGCAGAGCAGTCAGCAGTTGCTACTTAAATGGTAATTAGTGATAGTAGATGTAGTAGGCAGGCTAGTATTAGGCATATTGTTAAATAGTTTTTATTAGAGATTGAAACAATTGAGTTTCAATCTCTTTTTTAATAAGAGCCTTTCTATTGTTATAATAAATCTGTTTGTAATTTTTTGATTTGGAGGAAAAAAGGTGGAAGAAAGTAATAAAATCAATGTTAGAAGGTTAGTGGGAGCGATTCTTTTAGCATTTTTTGCAGTTGGTACATTAGGCTATGCTCAGTATTTAGCTTCAGTTGCGTGGATCGGTATTGTGCGCCAATTCCAATACTTCTTGTATTTTTATGCTGCATGGGCAGTGGGATTAACAATTTGGTATTTAGTTACCTTAAAGAAAGCACCCGTCAAAAAAGCTGAAATGATTGCTAAAATCATTTTCTTTGTGGTGATTGGGCTTAATGCAATCTATGGTGCAATGCTTGATTATAGTGATGCGACTTTTTTAGGCGTGTTATTAATGCTTTTTTATGCGATTGCTTGTCCCTGGGGTAAGGCAGGATATAGGAAGCATCCCTATGGTGGTAATAATTCTACTGATTCTGAAAGTAATGAATCTAATACGGCTACGACTAATTTTCCTTGGTACAAAACTTGGTGGGTTTGGTTGGTAATTATTGCTACCATTGTGTTCATTTCAGGAGCCTTCTTGATTATGACTGATGGTAGTTTTAGAAGTTCAAGCGCAAGTACTGATCCATTTGCAGAAAGTCATAAGTCTAGTGCTAATACAATTAATGTTGGTTACAAAAAGTATCAGATCAAGGCAGTCAAAACTTACAGAATTGGCTACATTGATAAGAGCTGGGATGGTGGAACAATCAAAATTAATAAGATTAAGATCTATCAAACAACTAAATCATATAAGTATGATTCTGCTAATGATGGTAAGTTTCAAGTGAATGGCTTTGCTAGAATTTATATGTCAGTTAGTGCTCAGGATGATATTTCGATTTATCCTTCACAAGGTACATATAATTATTCAAATGGTGAACAACATGATGCCGATAACGGCGAAAGTTGGGATGGCGATATTAATGCTGATGTTACTAAGTCTGGTACAATTACCATACCGATTCAACATTTAAAGTCAGTTTCAGCAATTAAAAATATCAGAATTAAATTCACTGGTAATGCTCAAGACACTGATGATGATTCGCTTGATAAAACATTTGATTTTACTGTTGATTTAAAATAATACGAGGCAAAAATGAAAAAGAAAATATTAGCTGGTGTAATTACTACAATGGCTGTTTTGACTTTGACGGGATGCCAGAGTCATAAATCAGCAAATGTGAAGAAGACAACTGGTGTTGGTAGTGTTAGAAAAACTGGAACGTCTGGTAAAAGAGTTTTTGGCCATAATGGTAGTTCTGAGACTAATGATTCCAACCTTTGGGATTCAGAAAAGCAAGATAAGCTTGATGACTTCTTTGATGACTGGGCTGATAGCATGGATCAAGAGTATGAAAAGTATAGCGGTAGTGGTCAAATCAAGACTGCCGCTGGCGAAGAATTCCCAAAAGAATTTGATCGTGTGCAAGTAAATGGTCAAAAAGCGAGCTTATCATATGAACCAGATGGCAAAGGCAATAGTGACTACAATGTTGTAGCAATTTATAATTATGACAAAGATGAGGGTGCAAGTCATATTACTTACTTTTTTGCTTTTCATAATGGTCAACCAGTTGTGTTAGTTGATGAAACTACTAATGGTGAGTATGTTCAAGTTAAAGAAACGGCTAACAAGGATTTAATTAATGGATTTGATGCAATTGCTGCAGGTAAAGATGCATCAATGCCTGATTCAGATGATGATACAGATACTAATGATTCAGACTCGGATACCGAAGACGTTAAATTAGTTGGTGTATTTGTAGGACTCTTAAAATCTGGTGACTGGTTTAAAGATGGACTTAAGGAAGGTCAAATGTATTATGGTACTGACTGGGATTATAAAGGCAAGATGAAGGGCTATGATTACATAACCGCTAACGGTGATCCTACTAGTTACTTTTGGTTTAAACAGAATGGTAATGATGTTACTGTTAAATTTGTTGATGATAGCCATGCTAAATCAGTTGCAGAGGCCCCGATTAAAACAGAACATTATACCATTGACCGCTTAAAGAGTGATTACTATGTAAATAGCAGTCAAAAGGCCGAAGTTAATGGATATGTTAAAGCCTTGAAACCAATTGAAGATGCGGATAAGTAAAAGTAAGACTATAAATAAAAAAATAAGAATTTGCTTCAAACGTAATTGGGGCAAATTCTTATTTTTTAATCATTATTAGTAATAGTTAAGGTGCTAAATGCTCCTCCTCCAGAACCATCGCCAAAGCCACCAGAATCTCCACTTGAAAAGCTACCAGAGTCACTTGCCCCAAAGTTACCAATATCAGCTAACATCTTTTTAAACCCACGTATTTTTTCGGTCTTTTTAGCTCCTTTTTTAGTGTAAGTACAATTACGTTTTTTATGGATTCGTCTACCAACAATATTGATTAAAAATAAAGTGGTAATTGTAACTGAAATATATGAATCAGCTTTGATTATAAATAAGGATATAGGGACTAGCATAAACAGTAAGATATTTAGTAAAACTGATTTGAAGCGGATGCCGTCGTAATTGGCTTTAAGCTTTTTGCTAATGAATCCTTGATTGATTATACATTTCTTCTTTCCAATTTAAAAGAGTCATGAGATAAATAGTAATCTCTTAGGTCTTGAGTTGTAAAAGATTCTTCGTTGCCTACAATATCAAACATTTCTTTAATGAATCTTGATTCTTCTTTTACTGTAGGATCAACTAATTCAATCTTATAATTAGAATTTTCAACTTTGGTAATTGTGATACGTTTTTTTCCTGCTAAATACATCAAATAAGCAGGAAACGCTTTATTATTTAGATATTCTCCAGTATCTAGTACTTGTGCAGTAACTGGATCTACGTCAGGAATTTCATAATTATGAGGTGATTTAGATGTACGTCGTGGCATGGTACCACTACGTTCGCTAAAAAATAATTTCCTAAAGATAAAGAGACAGGGGATAATACCTATAACTAGCGAACTAATTGAAATAGTCTGCTTCAGTATCTTCTTTCGTTTCTGTGCGCGTTTTGTTTGAGCTAACAGTTCTTTTTCCTGGAGAAAAAATGATTAGAATGACGAATATTTTTATTCAAGCGAGTGACAGATGGGGAAAAGATTGTATGAACTTCTACTCCCATATCACCAGGGACATTATTGGCTGTTAGAATCATTTGTCCTTTTTTACGATTGACTTTGGTGTAACTGGAACTAGGGCCGTGTGCCCAGACTTTTAATTTGGAAATATTTTGCTTTTTGAAATTAATTGTAACTTTAGTATGTTTAAGTTCAGTTTTCCAGCCATTACCGATAATTTTGTAATTTAATTCTGCTATATCATGCCAATTAATGACGGCGTTAGTAATTATATAAGAATAGGTGACTTTTAATTTATTGCCATCAATAATTGGCACAAAAACTTTAAAGCGATAACCCTCTTTGGTATTTGAAAGTTTATAGGGAAAATCTACTTCAGAATTTGTTTTATCTAGCTTGAAATCGGTGTGTGGATCTGAAGCAAATGATATATGAACTTCAGGCTTGATTAATTTCTGGTCAGAATTCAAATTTTGCTGGTAATAAACTCCATTGGCTATACTGTTAAATTTATAGTAAATAGTACGTTTGATAGATAAAGAGCCGTTTTTATTAACAGTAGCATTAACGTTTACCTTGTTTATTTTATATTTTACATCTGCATGAACAACAGGTTGAGTGATATTGCCGAAAATAAAGAGCGCAAAAAATCCAACTATTAGGGAGATGAGTTTTATCTTTTTCATTAAAATAGTCCTTATAAAAATAAATTATTTTCGATTTAGCATAGTTTTAGAAAAAGATTTTGAAAAAAATATTGAGGGGATGCGCTATATTGATGCCCCTTTTTGTATTTGGACTACTTGTGATTAAACAAAGCTTCGGAGTAAAATAAAGTTATATTGACTTAATTTATTAGAGGAAAAGTAATGTCTAATTTTGAAACTTCACAAAAAGATTACCAAGAATACGCCAAACTAGCTTCTAGTGCAGAGAGTCTAATTTATTCTGATCCTAGAAGTAGTTTGACTGTTTTTGGTACTTTCGGCGAGCAATTAACTAAAGAAATCATGCACTTAGATGATTTAGGCGATTGGGATCTGAATCAAAAACAACGAATTGAAAAAATGGCATATTCTAAGAATGAATATCCACCTACTGTTTTGAATGCTCTTAATTTGATCAGGTTAAGACGTAATAAGGCAGCTCATGATGATCATTTTATTGCTACCAAAAAGATTGCACTTGAAATTGATCAGAGTGCTTATTTGGTATGGAAATGGTTTTTAGAAGTTTATTCTCTTGATGAAGTTGCAGATTATGTTGAACCACAAGACCAAAAAGCTTTAATTAAAACTCAAGAAGATAAAATTAAGGCTCTGGAAGAAAAGATTAAGCAGTTACAACAAAATAGGGTGCAAGAAGTTATAGTTTCTCCTGAAGAGCGTGAACGCAGACGAAATATTAACGTTCAATTTGCTAAAAAGCATGAGCTAACTGAAGCAGAAACACGTCAGTTAATTGATCAACAATTGCGAGATGCAGGCTGGGAAGTAGATTCTCAAAAATTGAATAATTGGACTCAAAAAACTGAGCCGCAAAAAGGTCATAATATGGCAATTGCTGAATGGGTTTTACCAGATGGACAAAGAGCAGATTATGCATTATTCAAAGGCTTGGAGTTCTACGGAATTGTCGAAGCAAAAAAATGGGATCAAGACATTGCAGGACAGATGGCTCAGCCTAAAGAATATGCAAAGGAAGTACCTTTTAGGTCAGATTATCGTCTTGTTGCAAATGAAATGGGTAATTACAAAGTTCCATTTATTTATACTGCAAATGGTCGTCCATATCTTAAACAATATAAAGAAAAGTCTGGTATTTGGTTCTGGGATGCACGTAATCCTAAAGAAAGTGCATATGCTCTGGAAGAATTCCATAAACCTGACGATTTGTCTTTAAAGCTTTCTGCTAAGAATAAAGAAGAAGCAAACCGAGACTTGATAGACGATCAAGATTTTCCTGATTTTGCAGATCGTGAATATCAAACTGATGCAATTAAAGCAATGGAAACTGCTATTAAAGAGGGGAAAAAACGTATCCTTCTAGCAATGGCCACAGGAACTGGTAAAACTAGAACAGCTATTGCCTTAATGTATCGATTGTTGAAACATAAGAGGGCTAGGCGAATTCTTTATTTAGTTGATCGTAATTCTCTTGGTCGGCAAACTGCTAATGCAATTAAAGATAATAAGATCGGTACTATGTCGATTGCTTCCATTTATGGCATAAAAGAATTGAGCGATAAAGCACCTGAAGTTTCTACTAAAATTCAAATTGCAACGGTTCAGGGAATGATCAAGCGTCTTTTCTTTACTGAAAAAAATGATGATAAACCATCTGTTGGACAATATGACTTTATTATCGTTGATGAAGCCCACCGTGGCTATGCTGAAGATAAGGAATTGAGTGATAAAGAATATCAATTCTATAGTCAGGAAGATTATGTTAGTCAGTATCGTCGAGTAGTTGATTATTTTGACGCTACTGCAATTGGTATGACAGCTACACCAGCTTTGCAAACTATCGATATTTTTGGTGATCCAGTATATTCTTATAGCTATCAACAAGCAGTTCTTGATGGTTACTTGGTTGATCATGATGCACCAGTAATAATTAAAACGCAGCTTTCTCAAGAAGGGATTCATTTTAAAAAGGGTGCAGAAGCCTCTTTCTTCAATCAAGATGAACAAACAATTGATAAAGAAAAATTACCAGATAATATGGACTTTGATGTTAAAGACTTTAATCATCGGGTAATTACGCGTAGTTTTAATCAAGTAGTCTGTGATGAATTGGCTGAAAAATATTTAGATCCTAATGATCCTGATTTAGGTAAAACTTTAATCTTTGCGGCAACTGATGCTCACGCAGATATGGTAGTTGATTTACTCAAGCAATCTTTCAAAAAGGCTGGTAATCCAGTTGATGATGATGCGATTGAAAAGATTACTGGTTCAATTCGCCATCCTAACCAAGAAATTAAAAACTTCAAAAATGAAGTGAACCCTAATATTGCAGTAACTGTTGATCTGCTAACTACTGGGGTTGATGTACCACAGATTACTAATATCGTCTTCTTGAGACGGGTTCAATCAAGAATTTTGTATGAACAAATGCTTGGTCGTGCAACTAGACTTTGTCCTGAGATTAATAAATCAAAGTTCAATATTTATGATGCAGTTGGAATCTATGAAGCAATGAACAAAGTAACGAATATGAAGCCGGTTGTTAAACAACCAGGTCATAATGTTCATTATTTCTTGAACCATAAGGATGATTTTTTTGAAACCAATGAAGATTCAGCGCAATATCAAGTAGATATGGCCGGTGCAGTGGAACGGAAAATTAAGCGCCTGGATGATACTAGACGCAATGAGTTTCAACGTTTAGCTGAAATTAAGTCGATTGATCAGTGGGCGCGTGAATTAAGTAAATTAGATAAGGCCCATTTTTTACAGCAATGGCCTAAGTTTGAGCAGTTAGACCACATTAGCCCAGTCAAATCCAAGCAAATAATATCTGACGCAGTAGACAAAGTAGTTAATGTAAGTCGAGGTTATGGGCATGGCAATCAAAAACCAGCGGATTATATTGAAAACTTCAATAAATTCGTTAAGGAAAACGTCAATACTATTCCAGCCTTACAAGTTGTAGCTACTAGACCGAAGGATTTAACTTTTGATGAACTCAAAAATATTAAACTTAAGCTAGAGCAAAATGGCTTTAAAGAAAATGATTTGCAAAGTGCATGGAAAAACGTTAACCATGTTCAGACCACTGCCGATATTATTAGCTTCATTAGACAAGCTGCGGCTGGATCTGAGTTGGTGGATCATGATGTTAGAATTCATAATGCCATGCAAAAAGTTTATGGTTTAGCTGATTGGACTATTCCGCAGAAGAAATGGTTAAAACGCATAGAGAATCAATTATTGTCGTCAACAGTATTAGGTCCTAATGCAGAAAAGGCCTTTGATGATAACTACTTTTTCAAACGGCATGGCGGCTACAAACAGATTAAGAAGATCTTCCCAGAGAACGCCGATCAGATTATTTATGTTTTGAATGAAAATTTATATGTTTAAAGGGAGTATAGTGCAAAAAGATGGAAGATAATTTAGAAGTCACTAAAAACAAATATTCAATACCGCAGATGACGATTGCTTTTATTGTCTTAACGGTAATCTATTCTTTTAGAAATATAATTTTCTTAAATGTTGCTTTTTTTAAAAGTAATAATGGCGAATTACTGTTAGCGGTTATCGGATTAATCATTTCATTAATTTGTGCTCATTTCGCTAATATCTTTGCAGGGAAAAGTTTTGGAATCTTTGTTCGGAGAATTAAACAAGGAAAAGTACTTTGGCTTACATTTTTCTTCACTTTATCAGTGATCATTATTTATTATGGAAAAGTTAGCCAATGGATTGAAACTGCGCATCAGCCACTATTCACAATGGTGACTATTTTCTTATCAGCAATTGCGGCAGGTCTGTGTGAAGAATTTTTGTTCCGCGACCTCCTGTTTAATATTTTTACTAAATTATTTGTTAAGCAACGCTATGTTTTGATTTTGCCAGCAATTTTGAGTTCATTGTGTTTTGGGTTACTCCATTTTATAAACTTAATTAGACAAACTTTTACAGTAACCGCTCAACAGGTAATAGTAGTGACCGCTATGGGATTGATGTTCTGTACAATAAGAATATTGACAAATAATATGTGGCCTTCTGTCATTATGCATATTGCCTTTGATATATCGCCAGTTGTGTTGACTGGGGACGCGTTAGCACCGTGGTCAAGTATTATCGTCATTTTTATTTGGATTAGTGGAATATCACTACTAACTATTTGGGCGTATCATCATCATTGTTTAAAAGAGAGATTGAATTAGAAAAATGCCTTAAACGGCATTTTTATTTTGATCACGAAAAGTTGTGATTAAAATGAGCGTGTGCTAAACTTAAAGTAACACGGAGGGCACAACATGTTAATTGAATTCACTGTTAAGAATTACGCTTCTTTTAAGGAAAGCACTACTTTGTCTGCAGAAACGGGCAATAGACTACGTAAATTGAAAGAAACTAATACTTTCTCTAATAAAAAGCCATCATTGTTAAAAAGTCTTTTGCTATTTGGACCTAATGGTTCAGGTAAATCACAATTAATTCAAGCTTTGCAAACAATGGAAGGAATAATAACTCATCCAACTCAAGCAGTAACAGATAAGTTGAATTATTATCCTTTTTTATTTGATGAAAAATCAAAAAGTGAAGATACCCATTTTGAAGTAAAGCTTGAGTTAAATGGCAAAATTTATGATTATTCATTTAGCTATAATCGAGAGAACATTACTTATGAATCATTAACTTTAATTAGTGGTAATAAAGAAACAAATATCTTCTCTAGACATGATAATGATGTTCAGGTTTCTAATAAACTTTTAGAAGGAAGCATCCCCAAACTTAGAAGTAATTCTCTGTTCTTATATTTAGCACAATCTGAAAATGATGCAGACTGCATTGCTATTTATAAATGGTTTGCTAATGATTTGATTTTTATTGGCAGCGGCTATCCAGTAAATATCCCTGACGAACTTTTAAATTTGATGGAAGATGAATACCTCAAAAAAGAAATGATCTCATTCTTAAGTTTTGCGGATTTTAATATCTCTGATATTAGAATTAGAGAAGTACCTGCTAATCCGTTGAATCCACAATTACAAAAGATTGTAGAGAATTTAAATATTGATTATCCTAAAACAACTAAAGAACTATATACGGTTCACAAGATTTATCATCAAAATGAAGTTATTAATTCTGGGGAACTTCCATTAACACAAGAGTCTGTTGGTACACGTCGTTTATTTTATATAGTATTAGCAATGATGCTTGCTCAAATGAATGGTAACGAGAAGACGATTATAATCGATGAATTTGATGATTCATTGCATGTTGAACTTGCAGCTGCTTTAGTTCGTATTTTTAATTCAACAGAAAATTTGAATCAGTTTATTATCACTACTCATGATATTCAGTTGTTAGACAGCGATCTGAGAATTGATCAAATTTATTTGTTAGATAAAGATTTTCACGGAATCAGCAATTTGAAATCAATCTTTGATTTTGAAGATGCACGCAATAAAGGACGACATGACATTTCCTTTGCTAAGAGATACTTGCAAGGTAAATTCGGTGCAGTTCCTGTGATAGATGTAGATGGATTGCTTGATGTATTGCAAATGATTCATGAAAAATATGGGGATGAGCATGGGAAGAAAGAGAAACAAGGTTAAATCTAATCCAATTATTGGCATTCTATGTGAAGGTGAATCTGAAAAGCAGTATTTTACGATGCTTAAACAAAAATATCGTTTGGCAAATATTAAAATAAAGGTAGTAGCTGCTGATTTATCTGGTCGAAGCCTAGTTGAAAAAGCCATTAAGTTTAGTAAATATAATCATTTGGATAAAACCTATGTTGCTTTTGATAGAGATGAACACTCGAAAGCAGAATTAAGAGAATGTGATACACTTGCTCAAAAGAATGGTATTGCAATCATGTTTTCTTCAATAGATTTCGAAATTTGGATTTTAATGCATTTTGAACCTGTGACGCGTTCTTATACAAGAGATGAGTTAGTTCAAAAACTTTCTAAGACTGCTTATTTTAATCAGGATTATAGTCGGTTCAAAGGGAACAGTTATCGAGAGTACATTTTTGATAAAGTACAAAATGCAGTTGATCATGCAGATAAGCTATATCAAAAAAATTATGATTGGATAAATGATGATCCATTTACTAATATTCAATTATATTTACCAGAGATCTTCAAACGAGATAATTTTTAAAGGAGCAAAAGCAAGTGAACAATCAAGAAATCGTTCAAAAGTTGTGGAATGAATGTAATGTCTTACGTGATGATGGGGTAAGCTATCAAGACTACATTACGGAATTAACTTATATCTTGTTCTTAAAGATGAGCAAAGAACAAGGTGAAGAAAAAGATATTCCTGAAAAATGTCGTTGGGATAATCTTGTTTCTAAGGAAGGATTAGAGCTTAAGAACTTCTATCGTCAGCTACTCCTTGACTTAGGTAATCCTGAAATCGTTAAAAGTGAACGGATTAATGCCATCTATGCTAATGCATCAACTGCAATCGATGAACCAGCTAATTTGGAAAAGATTATCAAAGATATTGATGGTCTTGATTGGTGGTCTGCTCGTGAAGAGGGCTTAGGTGATCTTTACGAAGGATTAATGGAGAAAAACGCTAACGAAGTTAAGTCTGGTGCAGGTCAATACTTTACGCCACGTGTTTTGATTAATATGATGGTTAAAATGACGCAGCCTAAGATCGGTGATCGTTGCAATGACCCAGCAGCTGGCACTTTTGGCTTCATGGTTGCTGCAGATCAATATTTGAAAGATCAGACTGATGAGTATTCTACATTAGATGAAGATCAAGAAAGATTTCAAATTCATGAAGCATTCTCTGGTATGGAATTAGTACCCAACACGCACCGATTAGCTATCATGAACGAATACTTGCACGGAATGGATGGTCGCCTTGAACAAGGCGATTCCTTGTCTGCTAATGGTAAGTGGATGAAGAATTTCGATGTTGTCTTAACTAACCCGCCATTTGGGACGAAAAAAGGTGGCGAGCGAGTTACTCGTGATGACTTAACTTACGAAACATCTAATAAACAGCTTAACTTCTTACAGATTATCTATAATTCACTTAAAAAAGATGGTAAGGCTAGAGCCGCAGTTGTTGTACCAGATAACGTCTTATTTGCTGATAGTACTGGCGAAGCAATTAGAAAAGACTTGCTGAATAAGTGTAATTTGCATACAATTTTGCGTTTGCCAACTGGGATTTTCTATGCTCAAGGTGTGCAGACTAATGTTTTGTTCTTTACACGTGGTGAAAGTGATAAGGATAATACTAAGGAAACTTGGATTTACGATATGCGCCACCAGATGCGGTCATTTGGTAAGCGTAATCCATTGAATGACAAAGATTTTACGGAATTTGAAAAGTTATTCTGCGTAGATGATCGTTCTAAGCGCAAGGAGACCTGGGATAAGGAAAAGAATCCTAATGGTAGATGGCGCAAGTTTACGATTGATGAAATTATGGCGCGTCCTAATACTAGTCTTGATATTTCTTGGATGAACGATGAAGAAGAACATGATAATCGTTCACTTAAGGATATCTTGAGTGAGATGAATGACAAGTCTAAGGCGATTAGGGATGCACTTGATGAACTTAATAAGGCGTTAGAAGGAATTGACGACAGTGGAGACTAATACTTTAGAATTTGATGCACAAGCTTTAAGAGAAAAAATATTAGATTTGGCCATGCGGGGAAAGTTAGTCCCACAAGATCCAAATGATGAACCAGCTAGTGTCTTGCTTGAGAAGATTAAGGCTGAAAAAGAGCAGCTTATTAAGGATAAGAAGATCAAGAAAAGTAAGCCGCTTGCTCCAATTGCTGATGATGAGAAGCCTTTTGATATTCCTGATAGCTGGGAATGGGTTAGATTGGAGGATGTAGCAAAAATTGAAATGGGACAAGCCCCTAAGAGTAATACGGTTAATCAAGTTGGAAATGGGATTGAATTTCATCAAGGCAAAACAGAATTTTCAGATGAATTTATTAAAAAATCAAACAAATTTACAACTCTCAATAACAAGGTAGTAAATGAAGATTATATTTTGATGGCCGTTCGAGCTCCAGTTGGTGATGTTAATTTATTAGATCGAAAAATATACATAGGACGAGGCTTGGCTGGAATAAAAGGGTATAAAATAGATAAAAACTATTTATTTAGATATTTGATGTCTGAAAAAGCATATTATGAGTCTCATTCTAGTGGTAGTACTTTTAAAGCAATAAATGGAAATGTAATAAAAGACACTCCTGTGCCACTTCCACCATTAGAAGAGCAAAGTCGAATCGCTGCTAAAATAGCGCAGCTATTCGCTTTGCTTCGCAAAGTCGAATCTTCTACTCAACAATACACAAAACTTCAAGATTTGCTGAAGTCGAAGGTATTGGATTTAGCAATGCGCGGAAAATTAGTCGAGCAAGATCCCCATGATGAGCCAGCTAGTGTTTTGTTGGAAAAAATCAAAGCAGAGAAGGAACAACTTGTTAAGGAAGGCAAGATTAAGAAGAGTAAACCACTTCCTCCAATCGCTGATGAAGAGAAGCCATTTGATATTCCTGATAGTTGGGAATGGGTTAGATTGGGGGATGTTCTTTTGGACACAATAGGTGGAGGTACCCCATCAAAAAATAACTCGAAATTTTGGAATGGAAAAATTCCTTGGATTAGCGTCAAAGATGTCCATGAAAATCATTATGAAATTACAAGCACACAAGATTCTATAACCGAATTAGGATTAAAAAATAGTGCAACTAATTTTATTACTGCAAATACTCTTATTGTTGTAATGAGAATGGCAGTCGGAAGAATTGCTGTGAATACAATTGATGCTTGTATAAATCAAGATTTGCGTGCTCTAATTACTAGCAAATATTTATTTGATAAATATTTGCTATATATATACTCTCATCTAAATTTTGAAACATCAGGGATTACGGTGAAAGGGATGAAGATTAATTCTTTATTAACTACACTTGTACCACTTCCACCTTTGTTAGAGCAAAGTAAAATTAGCGCTAAAATAAAGCAACTGTTTACTTTAATTTAAAGCTGAAAGCCAACTCATCAAATAAAAAAAGATAATACTTTATGATATACAGACAAAGATAGGGTGTTATATTATGAAAAAAATAAAGAAAAATGGGCTAAATTTACTTATTTATATAGCTTTTTTAACAGATATATTTCTTTTAATACTGTCATTAAGTGGAAAATTTAATAATTTAGGCACACCAGGCACCTGGTTAGTAGGTATTTCAAATTTTATCGCCGTTATTTATGCTTCTAAGCAATTTAAAGAAAACAAAAGTGAAAATCAGAAAAGCATGGAACCATTAGTTTTTGCTGATTCAAGTGATAGACTTTTGACTTTTACATGGAATACTAAGAATCGTGGCAATGATCAACTTAATGTAGCAAATTATCTTAATACACCAATCCTTTTTACATTTACTAATGTAGGAATGAACACTGCAAAAGATGTAAAGTTATTCAACGATATTAATTACAATCGTATTACACTAGAAAGTATATGTGATAATCCAGACTTACAAGTAACATATGTTAACCCAACAAAATTTGATGATTATCTTTTTGATATAAACGACAAATTTAATGGTTTAATGACTTCAAATAAATTCAAGATTGATAGTCAACCGTTTATTTTTTCAAAAAAAAGTATTACTTTTCAACTACCAAGAGCATACTTATTGGCTATTTTGGCTAAAACATTAAAATATTATTCAAATAGACCAATGTTAAATGAAGATACCAAAAAATTAGATATTCCTGGGTGGAAAATTAGCATACAATATAAAGATCTTTATGATAATTTATATCGAAAAGATTTTATGCTACAAATAAGGATTATACAGAGACTATGATATGGAGAAAAAGCAAGACTATTTTCAAGGAGAAATAGTATTTACTATGAACATGAATGAAATAAATAATAAAGGATGCTCTTTTTAAACTATAAACTGGTCATAAATAAAAAATATATACGAAAGTTTGAATGAGGCTCCAAAAGCTAATAATCATAGCTAATACTATTATGATTATGATTTTTTATCACGTCATTGAAAAATAAAACTCACCCACAGAAAGGACTAACCCCATGCAATTTCACAATCCTAACGATACTATCCATGTTCCACCACAAGATATTTTTGAAAATCTAATTGATCAGGTCGAAAAGTTGCAAACACAAGTGGACAAACTCAAGCGACTTCAATATAGTAATTCCAGCAACGCACGTGATGTTTTCCTATATGGTTGTGAATTAGCTGGTAGTCAATATCTCAATCTAGCAGATCACGTGGTGCCGAAGCTATCTGAAAATGATCCGCTAGCTTTAATGCGTGAACCAAATAATGAATTCGATGAGCATGCAATTAGTGTGCACACAACAGGTGAGCTCAAGCTAGGGTACTTACCTAAGAGCAATAATTTGATCTTAAGTCGTTTGATGGATGAAGGTAATCTGTTGTTTGGCAAAACCAAGACTTTTCATTGGGGCGGCAAGCGTTTGTATTTAGTAGTAAAAGCTTACATGAGAGCATAGTAAAAGAGCATCACATTAAAGTGGTGCCCTTTTTGCTTAAGCGATTTTTCTGGGATTTACGTCGTTTGCATACTCTTTTAATTCTCGCATGCTATATTTCTTGCCGAAGATGCTATCTTTATCAGGAAGCAAACGATAGCTATTCTTTAACTTCCTCATAAATTTATTGGTGAAAACTTTCTTCTGTTGACCATAAAGCGTGTGTTGATTCAGCCATTGTTCTGCTTGATTTCTTGATAGATATTTCATGAAATCTTCCTTTCTCATATTCAGAATTGCAGGTGCTTTGACTGTATCCCTGTACACCACTATTGTAGTGCTTAGGTTGCTGAAAGTATAATGATAACTAGCATTTTATTTTGCAATTAGTTTTTCTAAATTATTCCAAGCAGTTTGAGCTGAATGAGCGACGCTTAGTGTCTTAGCATATTCACGATATTTTTGCCGCATTTTGCTTAATTCTTGGAAATGCTCGAACCAGTAATCGATTCTTTGCGCTAAGATTTGGCTATTATTGGCGGGAAAACGGTTATTTTTACTTAAAGCATAGCTAACCGTAGAAGATAGCGGACTGTCTGCAATGATAGGAACGCAGCCGCTGGCAAAGGCTTCCATGCAGGCCATTCCTTCAATTTCGACATCGGCACAGTGGACTACCAAATCACTTTGCGACATAACTTGTCTTAACTGAGCGGGAGTGAAAAATTTCATAGTCGGTTTGTTAGGCAACTTACGTGCTAATTTCTCATATTCTTTCTTCAAAGGCCCTTGACCAGCAAAGACTAGTCTAATCTCTGATGAATGCTGGGCCAATTGTATTGCCTTAAATAGAGTTATTTGCTGCTTCTCATGGGAGAATCTACCAATACACAAAATAGTAAAAGGGTGTCCCACTTTATCTTTATGCGGATTATTGATAAATTTACTGCTAATGCCATTGGAAACTACAAATAACTTTTGTCTAAATTTATATTGCTGTAACCACTTAGTTACTTTAATAGTTGGTACTTGCAGAGCATCACAATTTTTAAAGGATTTTTCTCTAAAAAAGAGCATAAAACACCAATTACCCAAGTGATTATTTAAAATAGGGACTGAAGCTGTAATATTTTGAGGATAAATATGAAAGGTTCCAACTACTGGTTTACCTTGTTTTTTAGCTAATTTGGCCGCTTGCCATGAAATAGGGAAGGGAGTCTCAATTTGGATAATATCTGCCCAAGTGACTGCTTCGATTAAAGTCTTTTTAACTGGCTTAGCGAAGTGGAAGCCTTGTTTGGCAATCAAACCATGAATAAAAGGAAGGCAGATTTTTAATTCTGGGACAGGAAAGTCTGCATTTTCACCGATTGAAAGTACGCGGACATCATGTCCCATCTTTTTGTATTCACGGACAAATCTCTGAGTTGAGATACACATTCCGTTACTCTTATTGAAATAATCATCAATTACAATTAATAGTTTCATGACTTCTCCTTAATGTGCAGATATAAATATTTCGTTATAATATAGTCAGTAGATTGGAGATAAAATATGATTTTTGGTTTTCAGCGGCAACAAGTTATAGACAATATTAAGAAAAATGTAGCTAAAAAGCAATTTAACGCAAAAGCTGAATTGCATGACCCTATCCTTAATTCTAAAGATACTAATGAAGTGGTCAATAAATATTGGCAACATACGCAAACTTTTAGTTATCGCTTGTTTAACCCAATTGTTCGAGCTATTTTTGCCGTGGCAGCGCAAATTTTAACAGGTCGTTGCTACATTGAAGGTTTAAATAATTTACCCAAAAGTTCAACGGCTTTTGTTACAGGGAACCATTATAATCAGTTCGATGTATTATTAATGAAAAAATTAGCGTTAAAGAAACATCGGCGCCTTTTTATTGTGGTTGAAGCCAGCAATCTGGTTATGCCTAATTTAATTGGGTGGGCGGTGCGAAATTTCGATTCTTTGCCAATTGATTGTAATTTGCACTATTTAAGCCGAATTTTTCCTAAAAAAGTCGAAAAAGTTCTGCAAAAACCAGGCTGGATATTGATTTATCCCGAAGAAGAATTGTGGTTTAATTATCGGAAACCTCGCCCTTTAAAGAAGGGGGCGTATTACTATGCTGCCAAGTTTAATCAGCCAATTATTTCAACTTTTACCGAAATTCAAGTAACTCCTAAAAGAGAACTATTTCAACGTGATTTTTACAAAACTAAAAAGATTTTGCATGTTTTGCCAACTATTTATCCTGATCCTGACTTAAAGACTAGAGAAAATATGCAGAAAATGGCCGCCATTGATTTTCAGCAAAAGAAAGCCTGTTATGAGCACTGCTATGGGCAAAAACTAACGACTGATTTTAGTTACGAAGATATTGCTGGATTTGCTCCGCGTGACGGTTCATTATAGTCGCAATTAATTGCATCCCTACACGGGCACGGGGTGCGATTTTTTAATATTATATCTTTTCCTGAATCGATTCATCAATTAGAGTAAACTAATAGTATATGAACATATATTAGGGAGTGTTATGTGAAAATGAATCTATTTTGGAAGATTGTTCTATGGGTACTATTTTGGTATTATCTAGCGCCGTATTATTTGTTGAAAAAGTACGTTTTTAACAAGGCGAAACATCAAGTCGCTTGGTCAGCAATCAGTTCACTGGCAATTGTTTTCTTACTTTTCAGTGCGATTGGTAACACTAATGATAGCGAAGATGATACTGCCGCCTCTAGTCCTAAAACGCATGTGGTCGTTAAAAAGGTGGGTGAGAAGAAACTAGTTCAGGCTAAAGCTAAGCGCAAAGTTTTATTAGCCGAAGAGAAAAAGAAGCAAGCAGAATATGATAAGTTATCTGCCGAATTGCAAAGCGATAAAGAAAAGAAAGTGCAAGAAGTAAAGGCGGAAAAGGTAAAAGAGAAAGCTGCTGCTAAAAAGGCAGCTCAAGCTCAACGCCAAGCGCGTAAAAATACTACAAAAACAAGCGATTCAGCTACAGATGATTCTGATTCCTCGACTGAAAGCGATGGCGGCAGTGGTAATCGAGATTTAGATACAGCTGAAACCGGCAAGATTGTTGGCAATGCTAATTCCAAGATTTTCCACGTGCCAGGTCAAGCAGGTTATCATATGAATTCTGCCAATGCCGTTTATTTCAAGAGTGAACAAGATGCGATCAATGCTGGCTATAGAAAGGCGAAGAGATAATGAATAAGAAGAAAATCGTTGCGCTTGCTTCTAGCGCTTTACTTATATTTGGCGGCTGTGGAGTAATTAGTAATCCTAATCTGAATCAAGCAGTTATTGCCAAAGTAAAAACGGTTGTTAAATATGATCACAGTCCTGAGAGAAAGACGAAACAGATCACGCAAGAAAATAAACAAACCGAAAAGAAAATTGAAAGTTTAGATAAAAAGATTGCCAAGCTGCGTAGAAAGTTAAAACAGTACACAAGCAAGCATAATATTGAATCAGTCAGTGCTGCCAAGTTAGCTAGTCTTAATTATTCGGGCAAAAATGTCATCACCGTGAATAATAATGATCCAAGTTTCTCTCAGAGTGACTTAAGCACTAATCGTGGTGCCTGGCAAGAATACGGAAATCTTGATGGCTTAAACCGAGTAACTGCTGCTAATGCTTTACTTAACCAGTCATTGATGCCGATTGCTAAACGCGAACCTTTACACGTTGATCCAACGGGGTGGCACAATAAACGTATTGATGGTGGCTGGCTGTACAATCGTTCACATCTAATCGGTTATCAATTAACCGGTCAGAACAATAATATTAAGAATCTGATGACGGGAACCAGACAATTGAATGATCCAGATATGTTACGGTATGAGGATCAAGTGGCCGATTATCTTAAAGAAAGCTGTAGCAATTATGTTCGCTATCGGGTAACACCGGTCTTTCGTGGTAGTGAGCTACTTGCTCGCGGTGTTGAAATGGAAGGTCAGTCTACTAACTCAAATGCCGTTCATTTCAACATTTATATTTTTAACGTCCAAGATGGTGTAACTTTGAATTATGCTACAGGGACTAGTCGGGTAGGGTAAAAAAGATTTTTGAAATTTTTTATTGACAAAAGCAAAGTATCAGATTGATATAATATTAAATTTATTTAAGAAAGGAGCTACATATCATGTTAGAATCACAAAGTTTAGCAACAGTAGAATTACGACGCCACCACCAAAATGATGGTTTATTTTGTGATCCTAAATTATGGTGTGCGACAAATTTTGTTTTAAATAATTAATTGAAATTGACTGATTATTAACAAGGTCCACATTTCTTAATTGGGATGTGGGCTTTTTTTTGTTACAGAAAAGAGAAAGAGTTATGAAAGTTATTAAATTATCCAGTTCAGCTAGTTTACTTATCGGTGCTGTCTTATCCTTAGCAGCTTGTGGTCAAAATGATAAAAACGCAGTTAAAAGTGCGAAGAAATTCCCTGAACAAACCGCACAAAAGACGACTAAAAAAGGTGGTACTTTAACATATGCAATTGAAACTGAAGTTAAGTAAAATTGTGGCTCAAGTTGTTTCAACTAATTCAGCTTCTCAAGCAATTAAAAGTCATAAGTTTGATATCGCCGATGTAGTTAATTCACAATGGCAAGCTGTCAAGGATGCCAAGGATACAAAGTTTGTTGCGAAAATCCCTCTTGCTTATAGTTATCTTGGCTTTAAAGTAGGTAAATGGCAACACGGCAAGAACGTCATGAATTCTAAGGCTAAAATGAACAATAAAGCTTTGAGGCAAGCGATTGCTTATGCAATGAATATTAATCAAGTTGAAAAAAGATATACGCAAGGTTTAACTTCCCGAATTCCTACTTTAACTCCAGAACAATTTGGTGCTTACTTTGATAAAAAGGTTAAAGGTTTTCCATATAATTTAAAGAAAGCTAACCAATTATTAGATCAAGCTGGATACAAGAAGAAGGGTAAGTGGAGAGTACAACCTAACGGCAAGCCATTAAGCATTCATTTAGCTGCGATGACTAAGAGCCAATTATTCAGAATTACATTCAACAATGGAAAAAGATGGGTTTACATGTAAGTTTAACTGGCAATAGATTAATGGAATTCAATTCTTTCTATGACAAATTGGATCAAGATGATAAGAATATTGATATGTACATTGCTTCTTGGCTATTATCTAGTGAACCATCACCTGCAGGAATTTATGGTGAGACTGGTGCAATGAACGATTCTAGATTTGCGACCAAGGAGAATAACAAGTTACTTGATGACATTGATTCCAAGAAGGCCTTTAATCATGATTATCGGATTAAAGCATTCCATAAGTGGCAACAATATATGAATGATGAAGCTTATATCGTACCACTAATTAATTCTTATTCTATTAAGGCAGTTAACAGCAAATTGGTTAACTATTCGCTTAAACCTGCAGATGCCAATAGTATTTGGTATAAGGTTGGGTTTAGTAAGTAAAATATAAATTTAAATACTATCAGAGGGTTGAACGATATTTTTACCACGATAAGTTCAACCCTCTTATTTTGTTTAAATCTTTGATACAATAGACATGATTAAATAAATAGGGTGTGATCTAAATTCTAAAATCTAAACGGCATTTCATATTTTTAGGAGTTGCAGGAATAACTTATTATTCCTGGCTCTTAATCGTTCTGTTTATCGCCTTTATCTTAGGCTATGAAGGGAACAAAACAATTAGTATACCTGGAATAGTAGTTGGGGTCATTTTTGTGCTGTTGGCAATCTATACTTGGACTTTTTCTTATTTACAAAAAGATAAGGATAAACTAATCCTTAAATTGCCATATCGTTCAAAAGTAAAAGTTGATCAAATGACTTTGCGTTCAAGTTGGCACAACTTTCAGATTTATCAATTAAAAAGTGATTACCAAAACTATTCTATTTTAATGATGTCTAGAAAGAAGAATAAACAATAATGAAGTCAGATATTGAAATCGCACAAGAAACTAAAGAATTACCAATTAATGAAATTGCCGCTAAGGTTAACTTAAAGGCAGAGGATTTAGAGCCTTATGGCTATGATAAAGCAAAGATTAATTGGCCAGCAATTAATCGCATTCGTCGTGGTAAGAAGTTAGGCAAGTTGGTCTTGGTAACTTCGATTTCACCTACTCCTGCTGGGGAAGGTAAGTCTACGATTACAATTGGCTTGGGGGATGCAATTCACAATCAATTACATCAAAATACCATGATTGCCTTGCGTGAACCTTCAATGGGGCCTGTTTTTGGCTTAAAAGGTGGAGCTACTGGTGGTGGTAGAGCGCAAATTATTCCAATGGAAGACATTAATTTGCACTTTACTGGTGACATGCACGCCTTAACCGCTGCAATTGATACTTTAGCTGCTTTAGTTGACAACTATATTTATCAAGACAATAGTTTAAATATTGATCCAGAGCGAATTTTACTCAAACGGGGACTTGACGTTAACGATCGTGCTTTAAGAAAGATTACCGTTGGTCAAGGTTCCAAGTTTAATGGCATTGAACACCAAGCTAGCTTTGCCATTACTGTTGCCAATGAATTAATGGCAATTCTTTGCTTAGCTACGGATATTGATGACTTGAAGAGCAGAATTGGTGACATGTTAGTCGGTTATACCAAGGATGATCAACCAGTTTATGTTAAGCAATTAGGATTTCAAGGGGCGATTGCAGCCTTATTGTCGAATGCCTTAAAGCCTAACTTGGTTCAAACCCTTGAACATACACCTGCTTTAGTTCATGGTGGACCTTTTGCCAACATTGCCCACGGCGCTAACTCAGTAATTGCAACAAACTTAGCTTTACATTTAAGTGATTATGTTTTAACTGAAGCTGGTTTTGGTAGTGATCTTGGTGGTCAAAAGTTTATGGACTTTGTCTCAAAACACTTAGACAAAACACCTGATGCTGCGGTAGTGGTTGCTACCGTACGGGCATTGAAATATCAGTCATTAAGGTCAACTGACTACTTAGATGAAGAAAACTTAGATGCATTAAAAGAAGGCTTTAAGAACTTAGAGCGGCATATGAATAATATGCGTTCATACAATGTGCCAGTGATGGTTCTGATCAATCGCTTTGCTTCAGATACGGAACAAGAACTTGCTTTACTCAAGGAATTAATTGAAGAACAAGGTGTTAAAGCCGCAGTAGTTACTTATCATGGCGAAGGCTCAAAAGGCGGCGTTGAAGCTGCCCAAGCAGTTATTGATCTAGCTAATTCTAATACTGCAGATTTAACGCCAACTTATGCAGATGATGACGATGTTAAAGACAAAATTGAAAAAGTTGCTACTAAGATCTATCATGCTGCAGGCGTTGAATATAGCGACAAAGCTGAAAAACAAATCTCTGAATTACGAAAACTAGGTAAAGCCAACTTACCTGTAATTATTGCTAAGACTCAATATTCATTCAGTGATAATAAAAATGAGTTAGGTGCTCCAACCAATTTTAAGCTTCATGTCAAAGGAATTAGTTTAAAAAATGGTGCTCGCTTTATCGTAGTTACGACTGGTCATGTCTTAGATATGCCAGGTTTACCAAAGCACCCAGCTGCTTTGGATATCGATGTTGATAATAATGGTAAAATTAGCGGGTTATTTTAAAAAGATATGCAGTTTTTATATTTAATTATTTCATTAGTCGTTGTTCTTGCTGATCAAGGACTTAAACATTATATTGTTGCCAATTATGCTGTCGGTGAAGTACATCAGGTGGTTCCTGGAATCCTTTCTTTCAATTATTTACAGAATGATGGTGCAGCCTGGAATATTTTAACCGGACAAATGTGGCTCTTTTATATCATCAGTATTATTGCCATCGGTGTCTGCTTGTACTTTCTTTTTAATAAAAAATACAAGAATACGCTTTTTGATGTAGGTTTAGCCCTCATCTTAGGTGGAATCCTCGGCAATTTTATTGATCGTTTGCACTTAAAGTATGTGGTTGACATGCTTCAGCTTGATTTTATTCACTTCAATATTTTTAATATTGCAGATTCCGCAATTACGGTTGGAGTAATCATTGTGTTCATTTATCTAATTTTTGTTGAAGGTAAGGAAGGACAAAATGACTAAAGAATATTCTCTTGAAGTTAAGAATGAAAAAGGGCGTTTAGATAAGTTTGTTTCAGAACAGATTCCAGATTTGTCACGGACTAGGGTTAAAGAACTAGTTAAAGATAAAAATATTCTAGTGAATGGCAAGAATGAAAAAGTATCGTATAAAATTCAAGCAGGGGATAAGATAGAAGTTAATATTCCAGCGGTTAAACCGTTGGATGTTGTTCCTGAGAATATCCCACTTGATATTGTGTATGAAGATGATGATGTGATTGTAGTTAACAAACCACAAGGAATGGTTGTACATCCCGCACCGGGTCATCCAGATCATACCCTGGTTAATGCCTTGCTGTATCATACCAAGGAGTTAGCACAATCGCCAGAAGGATTTCGACCAGGGATTGTCCATAGGATTGATAAAGATACTTCTGGCTTATTAATGATTGCCAAAAATCCTAAAGCGCGGGAATCATTGGAGGACCAACTAGCTCATAAAACCAATAAGCGTCTTTATTTAGCCATCGTCCATGGTAATTTTGCGGAAGAAAATGGTGTAATTGATGCTCCAATTGGTCGCAATCCTTATGATCGCAAGAAAATGGCAGTTGTTGAAACTGGTAAAAAAGCAATCACTCATTTTAAGGTACTAGAACAATTTAAAGGTTATAGTTTAATTGAATGTCAACTGGAAACCGGAAGGACCCATCAAATCAGAGTTCACCTTGATTATATTGGTCATCCAGTTGCTGGTGATCCTTTGTATGGGCCACGCAAGACTTTATCAGGTCATGGTCAGTTTTTGCATGCTAAGGTTTTAGGTTTTGAGCATCCACGAACTGGTAAATGGCTCGAATTTAGTGTAGAGCCACCTCAAATTTTTCAAGATACCTTATCTAAATTAGAACGAGCAAGTAAGTGATAAAATGAAACGTTATTTGATTTTAGAAGATGGTAGTTCTTTTCCGGGTGAAGGAATTGGCGCCAGTATTATTTCAACTGGTGAGTTGGCAATTCAGACAGCCAATTTTGGGTATCAAGAAGCACTTACCGATCCAACTAATGCGGGAAAAATATTAGTCTTTACTTCGCCAATGATTGGCAATAATGGTATTAATGCAATTGATTATGAGAGTATTGATCCTGTAGTTAAAGGGATTATTGCGAATGATATCGCTTTAAATATCTCAGATAGTGAAAATTTTGAGGATTTAAGTTCTTTTTTGAAAGAAAAGAATATTCCTGCAATTTTTAAGGTTGATACTCGTGCACTAGTTCATCGTTTAATGGAAGAAGGCACCATCAAGGCGTCAATCATGGATACCGATGATGAGCATGCTTTTGATCAGATTAAGGCATTGGTTTTACCTAAAAATAAATCTGCGACTGTTTCAACTAAGAATGCATATGCCTCTCCAAACGTGGGTAGAACTGTAGCGGTTCTGGATTTAGGCTTGAAGCACTCCATGTTGCGGGCTCTATCTTTACGGAAGGTGAATGCGACAGTTTTGCCTTATAATGCTAGTTCAATTGATATTGAGAACTTGCGACCTGAAGGAATTATTATTTCTAATGGTCCTGGGAAACCAGAAGAAATTATTGATAAGCTAATCCCTGTTTTAGATCATTTTTATGGTAAGTATCCAATTTTGGGTATTGGCTTAGGTTTCTTGGTTCTAAGTGATTATCTTGGTTTTGAATTAGTTAAGCTGCCACAAGGATTTGACGGTATTAATTATCCAGTTATTGAGCAAAATACTAATACGATTTGGCAGACATCTATGAATATTGATCAACTAGCTCTGCCCGACAGTGTGAGGATGAATATGAATCGGGAATATTTTGATTTACATAGTGAATTGTTAGCTGGTTTTTGGAATAACAAGGATAAGTTAATCGCAACTGCTTTTAATCCCGAAGGTGCACCTGGCAGTAATGATGCAGATGAAATTTTTGATTATTTTTTACAAATGATGGGGTAGTTATATGCCATTAGAAAACGATTTAGATAAAGTTTTAATTATCGGATCAGGCCCTACTTTAATCGGTAGTGTTGCAGAAATGGATCTTATGGCAACTGAGGCAATTAATGCCCTGACAGAAGAGGGAATTCAAGTTGTTTTAGTTAATCCTAATCCAGCTACAATTTCAACTGATAAAAGACCTGGCGTAACTGTTTACCTTGAGCCAATGACACTCGATTTTCTTAAAAGAATTTTACGAATGGAAGAACCAGATGCCATTATGACTGCGTATGGTTCGACTAATGGCTTGAAGGTTGCACATAAGCTCTTGCAAGATGGTATTTTAGAGCAAATGGGGATTCAATTACTAACTTTGAATTCTCGTGCTTTGCAAATGGGTAATCAGCAGAAAAGAACTGAATTATTGACTAAATTGCATATTGATACCGGTCAATCTTGGGAACTTAGTCAAGGTATTCAAGATAATTTGGATAATTCATTAGAAATTATTAATGAAAAAGTTACTTTCCCAGTGTTGGTTACCAAATACAATCGCTTTGTTCACAATGAGCATTTACGATTTGAAAATGCCCAAGACTTAGTTAATTACTTTAAAGAAGAAAAACAAAACGATAATTTTACCTGGAAGAATTATCGTTTGACTGAAGATTTATCTACTTGGGAAGAAATTATCGTTGATGTGATTCGCGATAAAGATGGTAATTTAGCATTTATTAATTTTGCTGGATCAATTGAAGCGGTAGGTATTAATTCAGGGGACTCTGCAGTAGTAATGCCATCTTTAACCTTAAATAATGATCATATTCAAGAGTTAAGAGCAGCTGTTAGAAAGATCATTTCTAAACTTGAATTAGTTGGTTTTGCTAGTTTTCATTTTGCAGTTAAACATCATGGTACTCAAATTCAGTCAAAATTATTGACTATTCGCCCCCGTTTAACTCGAAGCTCAGTTTGGGCACAAAGAATCGGTATGTATGATGTTGGTTATATTGTCAGCAAAGTGGCAATTGGTTATCGTTTGAATGAAATTACTGACCCACTATCTGGACTTAATGCTTCAATTGAGCCAACATTAGATGCCGTTGCAATTAAAATGCCATATTGGTCATTTGCGGAATCTGGTTATAATCATTATTTATTAGGTAGTCGGATGCAAGCCAGTGGGGAAGCAATGGGCGTTGGTCGTAATTTTGAAACATCATTTTTAAAAGGAATAGATGCAACAATTAACTTAGAATTAGGTTGGCAGGTTTTTATTCAAGAAATCAAAAAATCTACTGCTGATATTTTAACTGATCTAGCGCATCCCGATGAATTACATTTAATAAAATTGTTGGCTGCAATTGAACAAGAAATACCATACTCTGAATTGCAAAAAGTAATCTATTTGCATCCAGTTTATTACCAAAAATTGCTTCATATTGTAAAAATTGGACAGGATTTGTGGCAAAACCAAGATGAACCTTCAGCTGATTTACTGCATGAAGCGAAAGATTACGGCTTCTTTAACCCGTTGTTAGCTAAAATTTTACAAAAGCCAGTTACTGAAGTGCGTGCTTTGCTTAATGAAATAAATCTGCAGCCATCATATTTGAAGATAGATGGATCGGCAGGTATCTATAGACCTAATGTTTGTGCATATTATGGCGCATATGGCGTTCAAAACGAGGCGCATGATCTATCTGCTGAAAAGAAGATATTAATTTTGGGTATGTTGCCATTACAGGTTTCAGTAACTAGTGAATTTGATTATATGATTGCGCATGCAGCTAAAACTTTACATAAGAATGGCTATGTTACAGTGCTTTTATCAAATAATGATGAATCAATTTCTTCAAGCTATAAGAATATCGATCGGGTTTATTTTGACTCAATTACAGTTGAAAACATCCTGACCGTTGCTCGACGAGAACATATTACTGATGTATTAGTGCAATTTTCTGGCAAGAGAGTTAGTGCATTGAGTAAGGAATTAGAAGAATGTGGTCTGCATATTATTGGGCAAAAAGTAAATGAGGATCCACGTGATAGAATTAATGCCTTGCTTAATCAACAATTTACCGATTTAAAGCGAGTACCAGCATTGAAGACAACCGATAAAGATCAAGTTTTTGCTTTTGCTTCTGAATATGGCTTCCCATTGTTGATTGGTGGCATGAATAAAGAAAACAAGCAAAAATCTGCTGTTGTTTATGATATCCCAGCAATCGAAAAATATTTAGCTGAAAACCAACTTGATCAAATAGCCATTTCTCGTTTTATTGAAGGAAATAAATACGAAGTAACAGCTATCTCTGATGGAGATAATGTTACTTTGCCAGGGATAGTTGAGCATCTAGAACAAACTGGATCGCATGCGTCTGACTCGATTGCAGTAATTCAACCACAAAATTTGACTGCAGCACAGCAAAGTGAGATTGAACAAGCATCGATTAAATTAGTTAAAAAATTAAGAACAAAAGGAATTTTTAACTTACACTATTTGTTTGTTAATGGCTATCTATATTTATTGCAAATCAAACCATATGCTGGACATAATGTAGCTTTTTTATCTAAGTCACTAGACAAGGATATTACTGCTTGTGCTACAGAGGCCTTAATTGGTAAAAATTTGGTAGAATTAGGTTATCCAAATGGTTTATGGAAAACGAGCGACTTTATTCATATTAAGATGCCAGTATTTTCGTTTCTAAATTATTCAAGTGGAAATACTTTTGATTCAAATATGAAATCGTCAGGTTCTGTAATGGGGCGTGATACGCAGCTAGCTAAAGCTTTATATAAAGGTTATGAAGCAAGTGATTTACATATTCCAAGTTATGGTACAATTTTTATCTCAGTTAGAGATGAAGATAAGGACCGAGTAACAAAATTAGCCCGCCGTTTTGACTGCTTAGGTTTTAAATTAATTGCTACTGAAGGAACAGCTAATATGTTTGCGGAAGCTGGGATTACTACAGGAGTAGTCGAAAAGGTTCATAAAAATCCTAGAAATTTGCTAGATAAAATTCGTCAACATAAAATTGTGATGGTTGTTAATATTACTAATTTATCTGATGCAGCTAGTGAAGATGCTTTACGTATTAGAGATGAAGCGTTAAATACGCATATCCCTGTTTTTTCAAGTATTGAAACAGCAGAATTAATTTTAGATGTTTTAGAATCATTAGCTTTAACAACACAACCGATTTAAATAAAAAAAGCAAAGCCAATATAGCTTTGCTTCAGTGAAAGTCATCAAATTCTAAATTTGATGACTTTTTTATTTTTCTATTTTTTTACTCATAACTTCTTTTTCTTCGGGAGTTACTTCAATTGAATTCTGTCCAGTGTAGATTACAAAACCTGGTTTAGCACCATTCGGCTTTTTAACTCGTTTATCTTGAACATAATCAACTTGCACGTGAGCAGAATTTTTAGCTTTGGAAAAGTATGCTGCAATTTCAGCTACTTCTTTAATATCTTGGTCGGTAGGTTGATCATCACGCAAAATCACATGTGATCCTGGTATATTTTTAACATGGAACCAGTAGTCAGATTTATTGGCCTTCTTTAAAGTCAACCAATCATTTTGATAATTATTTTTGCCAACTAGCACATGTTTACCAGACGAAAGTCGAAATTCATTTAAATTACGTTCAGTAATTTTCTTTTTACGTTTATTCTTCTTTTGCTTATGAAGATATCCTTGATTAATCAATTCATCTGTAATTTGATCAATATCTTGTGGATCAGCATTATCAATAGCTGTTTGAATTGAATCAAAGTAGCGAATATTTTCCTTGGCAATTCGAAGTTGTTCATTAACGTGTTTAATAGAATCTCTTAACTTTTTATAACGAGTAAAATACTTTTGCGCATTACGAGCAGGTGAGAGAGCAGGATCTAACTTAATTTCAAGAGGAGCATTATTTTCATAATAGTTAGGCAACGAAACTTTGTTCATCCCAGGTTTTACCTGAGCTAAATTCGCGTTTAATATTTCTCCTTTAATACGATAGCCTTCTGATTTTTCAGCTAGATCTAACTGCTTTTCAAGCTTTTTAACTTTTTTAGTTAATTTCTTTTGTTCATTTTTTACCACACGTTCAACTTGGCTGGCACGTTGCTTAACCCAATCACGAGTTGCTTGATATTCATAAAATTCATCTAGGCCAGCATTTAAATCAGGATTAGAACTTTCTTTTTCTAAGTCTAAATGATATGGCAAGTAGCAAAAAATCTTTCTTTTATTTCTAGAAGTCTTTAAGACGAATGCACGAGGATTATCAAATTGGGTAAAGAAGGTTTTAAAAGATGAATAACTATAGTCGTCTTCGAGATAACCTAATAACTCGTTTCGGTCATCCTTATCTAAACCATCCATCTTTTGGACAAGGTCACTAGATTCGTTTTCATTACTAAGTTGCTTAAATTCTGTTTCTGATAAAGTCAAACCATTTATGCCTGGCTTTAATGGTGGCAGTTCATATTTAGCCTTTGGCAATAAAATCCGAGCTCTATTTTCATCAGGATTAATTCGTTTAAGCAAATCGATAATATGATTGTCTTCTTGATTGTAGAGAATGACGTTACTATGCCGTCCCATTAATTCTACTGAAAGTACAAGTTTAACTTGATCACCTAATTCATTTCGATTGCTAAAATGAAAGTTTATAATTCGATCTAGTCCCACTTGCTCAATAGATTGTAGAACGGATCCTTCTAAGTATTTTCGCAATACCATTACGAAAATAGGTGCTTTGTCAGGGTTTGCAATATTTTGCTTGGTCAAATACATTCTTGGATATTGTGCATTGGCCGAAATTAAAAATTGATAATTCTTTCTATTTTTTCTAAAAATTAAGACTAAGTCTTGATCAAATGGTTGATAAATTTTTGATAGACGACCACCTACTAGGGTAGGAGTTAAGTCTTGTAATAAACTATGGATAAATAATCCATCAAATGCCATAAATATCACCTCAAAATACGCTTAATATTATATCAATTTTTGGATAGTTTCTAAAACAATTATATTTATAAGACGAAACTAATTGATGCTTTAGCTCATTGACTAAGGCCAATTGTTTCACGTGCCTTGGCAATATTGCAACGTTGCATAATACAACCAGATTAATGTGTTGTGTTATACAACAATCTGATAAATAACCCTTTTAGTATTATCAAATGCTTAATTTAATGATAAAATACATGTATATAGTTAATCTACATTGGAAAAAGGACCATACGTATGGATGTATTATTTTTTAGTACGATTGCGGATCGAGTGAAAAAAGAAATAAATCACAAATGTGGCTTAAATATTTCACAAACTCGAATTTTGCTGTTTTTTGATGAAAATGAGAATCAAGCATTGGCGATGGGGAAACTGGCCGAGGCACTTAATATCTCACTATCAACATTAAGTCGACAATTACAACAAAAGAAAACCAAAAGTTTTATCAATATTGCTAGATCAGAAAAAGACTCAAGCAAAATTGTGAATTTGAGTGAAGCAGGTGCTGCTAAAGCACGAGAGCTTAAAAAAACTCTGACTAAAATTGAGAATTTGCTATTTATCTATTTTGATAGAGATGCTGCTAATTTTTTTATTAAGCAATTAAGTCGAGTTGCTGATACTTCTGTGTCTTTAGAAAAAATGGAATAGGTGCGTAATAGGCGCCTTTATGCTATAATTCTCCTATATAATTAATAAAAATGGGAAGGATTAATAAATTGAAAATTGCATTAGTTACTGACAGCACCAGTGTCTTAACTGATCAAGAAGTTAAAGACAACAATATTAATGTAGTTCCTATTCCTGTTATTGTGGGGAATAAAGAATATTTAGAAGGCGTTAATATTACTTCTGCACAACTTTTTGAAATGGAACGGGAAGGTGCTGCTTTTCCTAAAACTTCACAACCCAGCATGGGTAAAATGATAGAGCTATGTAATAAGCTCCATGAAGAGGGCTATGAAGCCATTATCGCTATTACCCTATCTAGTGGTATTTCAGGCTTTTACCAAAATATGGTAAATATGGCTCACAATAATCCTGAATATAATTTGTATCCATATGATTCTAAAATGACTGTTAGATTGCAAGGTTACTTAGTATTAGCTGCTGCAAAAATGATCAAAAATGGTATGACACCAGAAGCCATTTTAAAGAAGCTAGATGAGATACGTAAGACAATTGATGAATTCTTTGTGGTAGATGATCTTAAAAACCTTAGTCGTGGTGGTCGTTTGAGCAATGCTGGTGCCTTTATTGGTACAATGCTTCAAATTAAACCTTTGCTGACTTTTAATGAAGAAGGAAAGATCGTTGCTTTTGATAAGATTAGATCGTTAAAGCGCGCAGTTTCTAAAGTTGAAAAATTAACCTTGGAAAAGACAGCAGACTTGCCTTATAAAGATAAGCTACGTTTGTTTGTATTTCACTCAAATGATTTGAAGCAAGCAGAGCAAATTAAGCAGTTTGTCAACGAAAACTTCCCAGATAAACCGGTTGATGTTGCTGAATTTAGTCCAGTAATTGCTACACACTTAGGCGAAAAATCTATTGCGATTGCTTGGATGCTTGATATTAATAAGCTTGAACTAAAATAGAATAAACTGGATTAAGAAGTGTAGTGAAAGCTACGCTTTTTTTATGTTTGAATTGATAATAATATTTATATTATCAATTGTAAAAGACAAGCCCACCCATAATATTTTTCAAATTGCAGTCTTTTCGAATTTTATAACAATATAATTATAGCTAAAGACAGCCACAAATAGCCATAACTTTTATATTATTACGATCTATGGAATACAATTTTGCTGAAAGTACAAATATTAATTCAGGCAAATTACCAAAAACAGTCTATCTGTACAATTGCAGATATTTCTACTGGTGGACAGAGCAGAAAAATATGATGTATCCCCAATAATGGATAATGCTTTTATTTATTAAGGATTGTCAAAATTTAGATAACTCTCTGAGCACTTCTTCGGCAATGATGCTGCCTTCCATAGGGGATATAGTGTAAGCTAGTAATCAAAGCAAAAAGCAAAAGGAATATAAAAGTAAAGCTAAAGTAAAGCTATAGTATTATTGCCAAAGATTGGCAGGATTATAAATTTAATTGTGATCTCTATCGTAGATCTCCAATATAAAAACCGAGTTAGAACATGCAATACTTCCAACTCGGTTTTTGAATTAATTAGAAACTATTCAGTTTTTTTGATCTTCTTTAGCTATTTCATTTAATGCAGCCCGCTGCTTCTTTTGATCAACATGAGTATATAAATCGGTTGCTGAGGTGCCTTTTTGTCCTAATTGTTGTGCCACTAATACTTGGTCCTTGGTTACTTCATAGAGCTCAGAGGCTACTGTATGACGAAGCTTATGTGGAGTGAGAGGATGCCCAAAGGCTGCAGAGTATTTATTAATCATTTTTTCGATAGCATTAGTAGTAATACGACGTGTTTGACCGTGCCATTGGGTTAGAAAGAAGGCTACTTGTTTATCATCAACATGATACCGTTCATTGCGGATATCCTTATATTGCTTAATGTAAGGAAGTGTCCAGGAGGCAATTGGCACGCTATCTTTTTGACCACCTTTTCTAGTTACATCTAATACAGCTTCTTTTAAATTTAAATCGCTTAGATCAACTCCAGCACATTCAGATACCCGAATACCAGTACCTAAAATTAATGCTGCAATTGCTAAGTCGCGTTCTTTGTTCTGTTTAAATCCAGTCTTAGCTTGTTGATTGCATTGATTAATGTAATCTTGATCAATGAACTTTAAAAATTCAAATTTCAACTTGCCAGTATACATATGACTTTCTAGTACGTGTGCACGATAATTAAGGGTTTGCGTATCATTCAGAGAATTAATCTTAAGCATCACATTACGTTCGAAGTAAGGTTCACCATGATTATTATCAGCAGTGATGGTTAAGAATTTAAATAGTGAACGCAAAGCATTAATTGAGCGATTAATCGTCGTAGGAGAATTCAATCGTCCTTGTTTGTTTCGGGTATGACCTAAGTAATCGATGTACATCATTATGTCATTTCTTCTTAGGTTAGCTAAGGTATCTGTAGTAACATGCATATTATCCGGAGCGGAGGAGATGTTCTCTTGACGTAGCCAATTAAAGAAACGACGAATCTCGGTTAAATACTGATAAGTAGTAGTTAATGAGTGGTTAGTACCAAGATTAAATTGTTTAACAAAATCAGGTAGCTTGTTTAACTCAATCTGAATTAATTCTAAGTATTTAGCAGTTTCCATATTTACTCCCTTCGCGAACTAATGTTTATATTATATCATATGAAGATCTTAGTCATAAAAAATCACCTATTCTTAAGAATAGGTGATAAAAACAGTCTAATTTAAAATTACTTGCGTTCATTTCAAACGTAAATATCTATAGTACTAACGTAAAGGATATGATTGCAACTAACTTAACTTAGATAATCATGTTACTATAACTAGAATACTAGCAACGCTTATGAAAAACTCTCAGCATTCTAATTATAGCAACAGTGATTGCTCGTTAGTAAGTAAAGCCAAATTACATTAAGTAACTCAAGTATTACTTACAAACATATGTTGTTTGTATGGTACAACATACTTTCAATTGCTTATTTTATGCCCTTTAGCAGTAATGATCAAGTAAAATATAACATTTTTTATAAAAATAGTTTATCTTTCTTGTTAGTCGTAATTTTTTACTAAACATTGTACAATAGATAGAAATACTTTAGTGAGATGAGGAAAAATCATGACAGAAGAAATTAGTGTAAACTTTCAAGCCAAAAATCCTAGTGGCATCAAATTATTGAATCGTTTGTATGATGGGCATTTAGTTTTAAACGATATTGGAGTTAGACTAGATGAACAGTTGAGTAATGAAGATGAAGAATTGACGGTACCAACTCAAGAAGATGTAAATAACTTAAGTGAGACTTTTGGTAAAACTGTAACAGTATTCACGGATATTGCTGATGCTTATGGGGATGTAAATAATTTTGCGGACAATTTTGGTGGTACTACTAAAGAATTTGCTCAAAAATTAATTACTGAGATGGTAGATTTTAATAATGGTATTGCAGATATTGGCGATACCGAAGGTGGTTTAGCAAATTATAACAATGATAAGCTCAATGATTGGATTAACCAAGTAATGGGAGACATTGTTGAAACTAATGATGCATTTAATGCTTTAATTAATGATAAATAAAGAAAAGCCAGTCCTCAACTAAGGATTGGCTTTTTGGTTAATTAGCTTTTAAACTTGACATTGGATATACGGTGTAATCAGCACGATAGACAAATAATCGGTGTCCATCAATGACAAACTGAGTCGCATTCTTCATATCACTCTTATGAATGGACACATGATTACCAACAAAGACAGCAATTGGCATCCCTAGTTGACTTCTAATCATAACTACTCTAGAACTGCCACTCCAGTCATTTTTAAAGTTTTGATACATCGTATTTAATAATGGAACAGAACGATTTTGATCATCAATTTTAACTTTTTTATTAAAGTAATCTTCGTAATTCTTTAATCCTTCGTATGCAATCATTGTAGAGCCAACATGAATCATGCGATTACTGCCGTAGTCAACGTCAATTACGCTAGATTTTTCAGTTCCAGTACTATTTTTTTGTGACATCTTTTTGTCGATATGAATATTGACTGACTTAGCTCTAATCTGGTCAATTTTTTGTCCATTAGAATCATAAGTTGATACAGTTAATGGTAAGGCACCGATCTTAGAACGCATAGATAGTTCCCAGTTTTGGAAGTTGCTACAAGCGGTAAGAGACAGCAATAGTGCTCCTAAGCCAAAGAAGAGTGCAAGCTTCTTTTTCAGTTTCATTTTTGTCAGATCCTCGTTTCTAATATAATGCTTTAATTTTATCATGATCTATCAAGGGATGCAGGGAAATGAATTATGGAGTTAGGGATGCACATGAAAAAACCAGTAAGTTTATGCACTTACTGGTTGAAATAAATTAGAATTTGTCTGCTTTAACGTAAGCATTTTTGCCAACACGGTAGTATGCTTCGTTATTGATGTAGTGTTTAGGGCCATATGTTTTAATTGGTGAACCTGATTTTTTGGTGGCCCATTTAGTATTTACTGAACCATTATTTTTGTAAACAGCGGCATCGGCCTTGAATACTCTCGAATTGCCTAACACATTGCTTGCCATAACATATTTATCTTCACCAACGCGAATCATTGATTTGCTGTTGATTTTCACTTTATTGCCATAGTAAGTGATAGAATCATATGCTTTATAAAAGCTACCAGTACGATTACCATTTTTATCATACTCATATGATTTGTACATTACAGTAGCGGTTTTCTTAACATTTGAGGCTTTAGGGGCTTGTGAGACCGGAGCGCCCGAGATTGATAATGGCAAAATAGCAATATTACCATCGGTATTCATTCCACGCCAGTTGTCTGTAAACTGCCAAATTGCTACTCCATCCATTGAAGGGAAGTATTTAAAATTAGGTTTATCTACACGACCTGAAATAGTATATGCCGCCACCCAGAGTGAATTAGGATACTTTTTTACAATTGATGGGGTATTAATATTATTTTGTAAAACTGATGAACTAGCATAAAGAAGTGGTTGATAGCCAGCAGCTTTGACTTGATCCATAAAAGCAATAATTGCATTGGCTGTAACATTTTTACCGTTAGTGATGATATTACCTTGACCAGTTTCATAATCACAAGCTAAATAGGAACCAGCAGGTAAGCCTAAGGCCTTGGCTGAAGAAATAGCATATTGAGCCTCGCGTTTGGCAGCGGAAGCATTTGAACTAAATGTTGCAAAATGATAGGCCATTGGCATCATATCGTTAGCAATAGCTGATTTAATTTGGCTGGCTGCTTTAGGATTGCGGTAAGTCGTACCTTCACTTACTTTAACAATAGCAAATTGAGATCCTGCCTTGGCATGAGCAGTTAAGTCAGCACTTTGATAGCTAGCAACGTCAATCCCCAATGCTTTAGCTGCAACAGAAGTTGATGAAGCTTGTACAATACTGTTTGAACCAATGAATTGATTCATTTGAGGTAAAAGTCTAGTTCCTGCATTAGTTAGCATAGTAGCACAAGCCAATTTGACAATTACTCTTTTTTTAAACAAATTAATTCCTCCATATCAGTGGAGAGAAATGTATCTATATCTCTCATATAATGTGTTTATTTTTTACACTTTATAGATTACAGACGTAATCACTAAAAGGCAATAGTCGTGATAATTTATTAATCTATTAGTAATCAAACCGAAATGATTGCAATCAAATTGAGATATTTTGTCGCTTAATTTAATTGCAAGAAATATGCTTAAAATTTAAAGAAAAGTATAAGATAACTGAAATATATAGTTAAGTAATGGCAATCATCAAGTCAATCACGTAAAATAAAGATAGTTAAAGAAAGTGCTTTGTTTAATTAGAAATGTGATAAGATATTTTGCAAGAAAGCAAAGGTGATCAAAATGCTACATTGGATTTGGGTATTAATTGTCGGTGGCGTAATCGGCTTAATTGCTGGTGCTTTAACCGGACATGGTAAATCAATGAATTGGATTGCTAATATTTTAGCCGGATTGATTGGTTCTTCCGTAGGTCAAGCTCTTTTAGGAGAATGGGGGCCGAAAGTTGCTGATATGGCAATTGTACCATCAATTTTAGGTGCAGTTATCTTGGTAATCGTCGTTGCCTTCATTATGAATAAAATTAGCCCCGCAGCGGATTAATATTATTCAAATTATTTTCTAGCTAGATTATAAAAGAGCTGAATCAGGTGTGATTTTGACTGATTTGGCTCTTTTTCTCCTGCCCTGGTTGTGGAGGAGGGGAGATAAAGTGTTAAATAATTGATGATAAACACTAAAAAGTACAACTTTCATTGTATATTCCCATAGCTAAATATGGAGACTGTAAAATAGTTTGTGTAAGGATGGAATGATTCCTTAAATTTATTTCTTTAAACATTAGAAAAAGGAGTTCCTTTCTCGTATGATTGATTTGAACAAATAAACAACATACAGAAAGAAGAACTCCTTCATGAATGATTTTACCAAAGATTTTGCTCAAGCTCTATTCAATCCAGACAAAAT
>NZ_CANBCQ010000001.1 GCF_947367125.1 uncultured Lactobacillus sp. | reverse complement strand
TCATTTGATCTAAAAACGGCTCTAAAGTTTTGAAATCTGTTGGATTAGGGTACAAAGCATAATCAACTACATATTGATCAGTAGTAGCTGCTTGGATATTGTAGCCTGGCTTAAGCTGACCATTTTTCATGTGGTCTTCCTTCATATGCATAAAAGTCGCATCATGATCTGTTTTGGAGTAGCTGTTGCGGCCAGCGAAAATTTTTTCTGCTTCTTCATACTTCTTCATTCGAGGGACGTAGTCTTTCTTTAATTTATGAAGCAGCTTTTTAAGCCCGCGTCTTCTTGCCTTTCTAGGTGAGCCACCAGGAATAGCTTTAGGCTCTTGCTCAATTTCTTTAGTCAGCTTTTCAATTTCAGCTTCAGTTTCTTGAGCAAGCTCTGCTAGACCCTGGCTGGTTTGAACCTTTTCTTTGTTCATTTCTTTGACTACTTCTTGGGCAATCAATTCATCGTAAGCTTCAACTGCCTGGCCCTTCAGCTTATCATGATACTTTTCGACGGCCTTGCGCCAAACAAAAGTGTAGCGGTTGGCATCAGCTTCAATTTTAGTGCCGTCAATAAAAACGGCTCCCTCGTTGATCAGCCCTTCATCCACCAACAAATTGGTAAAGTAGATAAAGCTCTTCTTAACCAGTTCATTGGCATGACTGCTGGATCTGAAGTTATTGATGGTATGATATGAAATCTTTTGCTGGTCAGCCAAAATCATCATGGGCAGATTTTCTTCCAGCATCAGCTCAATCTTTCTGCCTGAAAATACCCTTCTGGAATAGGCAAAAAGCAATATCTTGAGCATCATCGCTGGATGGTATGCTGGTCGACCTGTCTTGGCAGGATCGCCCAGCAAGACATCCTCTGGAATTGAATCTACAAACCAGCTGATAGCATTAGCCAAGTGATTGCTGGGAATGGCAAAATCCAAATTGAGTGTTAAAGCCGTTTGACCTGTGATATAATCTTTGTACATATTAGTTTCCACCTTTTTGTTTTTATTTTGTGGTGATTTAATAATATCAAGGAAGAAACTAAAAGTATAGAAAAAGAACGATGAAATCCAGATGGAAATCATCGTTCTTTTTTATGGTCCAGGAGTTAGTTTTTTCCCAGACACTTTTTTCTACTGTAAAATTTGGCTCAGCTTTTCTTCAAATAGCGGTAGCCATTTTTTTAGATAATCCGCCCGAGTGGGATGAATTTCATCAGCCATATACAGATCACTTTGTTTTTGAAAATCAGAATGGTTATATAAATCGAGTAGCTCAATTTGGTACTTTTGTACTAATTCATGCGCCCGCTCAACCATTTGCTTATACAATGGATTAGTAAAATAAGGATTAGTATAAATCAAGATAGGACAATGCCATTTTGCTTGAGCAGTTGAAATGATATATTCTAGAGCACCCGTAATTGTTTGCGTATCAAAATCTTTTGTAGCCATTTCACCTAATTTTTTACCTTGATTGGCATCATTAGTTGATAATTGCAAAACCAAGGCCTCTGGCTGAGGTTCCTTTAATTCTTCCTTAAAGCGGGCAACATAAGAATCTCCTGGATTATAAGTATCTTGGTCAACTAAAGTAGTACCATTTTCTGCATCTTTAACCGCAACCACGCCGTCGCGCTTCCAAAGGTAATCGACAAAACTTTCACCCAATGCACCAAAGCCAAATGTAACTGATGAACCTAAAAACAAAATATTTTTGCCTTGCAAAGGACTAGCAACCGTCGGCACACTATTTAAACTATATTTGCGATTATTACCTGGCAAATAAGCACTATCCGTATAATAACGTTGATGCAAGGGATGCTCATCTAAGTCCATTCGTAGTTCATTTAATGCAATAGTTGATAAATCATTATTCTGTCTAATCGGAATCAAAAAAGTCTCATTACTCATTTTCTGTCTTTTCCTTTTCTACATAAGGTTTAATCTTTTCCCAGTCTTTTATAATATCATCCGTTAATTTACGATTATAAAAAACTGCTGCTGGATGATATTCTGGGAAAATAGTATATCTTTCTTTAGACCAAACATAACCATCTCCAGCTTCATTTAAGCGCAAGATTGGCGTATCTTTAATTACTTGACCATGTTCTGTAGAAATTTTGTGCCCTGGCCCTATAAGACGTTCTAGCCCTGTATTTCCCAATGCCACAATCAATTTAGGTTGCGCATAATCAATTTCATAATCTAAAAAAGGCGCATGAGCCAATATCTCTTTTTTGGTTGGCTTGCGATTAGGATATTTTATTACATCTTTATTTTCACGTTTGCTAAAAACTTTTTTAATCGCATACGGTCTGCTTCTAACAGCAGAAGTAATATAAACTTGGTCACGTGTTAAACCTATTTGCTTTAATGACTTATCCAATTCTTTACCAGCATCCCCGCTAAAAGGAATATTATTAACGATTTCATTTCTACCTGGCGCCTCACCTACAATCATTAAGAGTGGATGTTGTGGACCCGAGCCAGAATTAATTCCTTCTAACCACATCCCTTTTGATCTTTTCTTAACCTCACCAAGTAATTCTTTTGGATAATCCATTTTTTCACCTTCTTTATTAGGGAATTAATTATTTATGACTGCTAATGTGGATAACTATTAGCTTGATTATTAATTCCACATCGAATATTATTTTTTGCAAAAATCACTTCACAAATGTATATTAGCACAATATCAGTACTATTTGGCGATTTTAGCAATATTTGTGAAATATATAGCTGTTACACAGTAGTTTCACAAGGGAAGCATTTTCACAATATAGGAATTTCATACTGATATATAAGCACTTATTGCTTGTGATAAATAAAAATTATCTATCTTAATTATGAAGCATTGTCTGCATTACAATATTGGTCGAACCGTGACGATAATCTAACGGATTTGCAGCATAATCCTTTTCATTGCCCCAGTAAAGATAATTCTTAGTTCCCTTTACATGCAAATATAGCTGTGGTGACTTTTTACCTTCAATTTTCATTTTATCAATCGTTAATTTTGTCCCGGCACGATAAAGTGCTTTTTTATTTTGCTTAAATTTTGCAGTATAAGCATAAACATCGTTCAATAAAGTTATGCCTACCGGTCCTTTATCCCACAATACTTTTCCATTGACTAAAGCAATATCTTTAGCATTGATATACTGTGTTTTACTAATTGGCAAATAAGTATCATTACCATGTTTTACTGACGCTAGAGTCATCTTGGTTTTATTTTGATAATAATAAAACTGCGTATTAGCAGTCGCTTTTTGTGGTTTGCTATAGTAATTTATTACACTGCCTTGCTTCAAGCTCTTATTTTTAATCGGCTTGCCTGCTGCATCATATACTGGCGTATTATTGTTCAAAAATAATGTTCCCTTGCCATTTATTTTAACCACTTGACTTGCGTCGAGGTATCCACCTTTGCCAATATTAAATAATTCCTTAGGCGAATTATAATATGGTACTTCTATTTTAGGTTTTTGCTTATTAGTAAAATAATTCTTGCCACCATTGTAATGAGCTACTTTTTTGCCATTTTTGTTATAAATATAATTTTTCTTGTGTCGAAAGTGCAAATTAACCAGATTAGTATTACCTAACCAAGTTAGAACATCACTCTCTTTAACATAATTGCCTTTACCAATTGCATAAAAAAGTTTGCCATTAACAATTCGGCTAGTTGGTACAGGGATTCCGGCAGCAAAGCGTTGCTGATTAAGGTAAATTGGTTTACCACTATATTTTAATATTGCGCCAGTTTTTAATTTTTGATGATATTTAGCATTATAGTTACCATTACGGTCATAAACTATTGGCGTTTTACCTACTTGCAGGGTATTTTTAGCAGCTTTCTTTTTGGTAGTAGTTGGCTTTTTAGCTGCAGCTTGTACCGCCGAAAAATTATTAAAAACAGGTATTACAGGCATTACTGTTAATACAGCGGCAGTTACAAGTGTAAGTTTTTGATTAAATTTCATTTATTTTCACCTCATCTATCTCATAACTACATCATAGCATTTTAGACAAATATTTTGCGTAAAAAAAAGCCAGCTCCAATGGAACTGACTCTCTTAGAATTGACGTTATGATTAACGACGTGCTTCAGCAATTCTTGCTGACTTACCGTGACGTTCACGTAAGTAGTAAAGCTTAGCACGACGTACACGACCATGACGCTTAACTTCAACCTTAGCAACACGTGGGTCGTTAACTGGGAAGGTTCTTTCAACACCAACACCTGAAGCGATCTTACGAACAGTGTAAGTAGCACCGATGCCAGCACCCTTCTTCTTGATTACAACGCCTTCGAATAACTGGATACGTTCGTGAGTACCTTCAACAACACGTACGTGAACAGTAACAGTATCACCTGCGCGGAATGCAGGAATATCGTCACGAAGTTGTTCTTTAGTTAATTCTTGAATTAATGGATCCATAATATATTTTTCTCCTTCTTCGGCATTCATCAACGTACCAACGCCAGCGGAACACCCCTAAACTTATTCTTTGTGGCTTTTGCCACGATGAATAGTATATCAAGTAGTACCCGCTTAATCAAGCTCTGCTTTAATATCCGTCAACATTTTCTTTTCTTCAGTAGTTAAAATACGATCTTCAAGTAAGTCCGGGCGATGCATATATGTCGCCTTAAGAGCCTCTCTATGCCGCCATTGAGCAATTTTTTGGTGGTTACCACTGGTCAATACTTCTGGTACCTTTTGCCCTTCAAAATCCGCTGGTCGCGTATATTGCGGATATTCTAATAAACCATGTGAAAAACTTTCTTCAACTGGACTAGCTGCATTACCCAAAATACCAGGTAATAGTCTTACTGTAGCGTCAATCATACTCATTGTTGGCAGTTCGCCGCCAGTTAAAACATAGTCACCGATCGAAATAGTTTCGTCAGCTAGGTTATAAACCCGTTGATCAAAGCCTTCATAATGTCCACAAATAAAGGTCAATTCATCTTCTTGAGCCCAATCTTGCGCCATTTTTTCATTAAAAGTTTTACCTTGTGGTGCAGTAATTATTACCTTGCCAGTTGATGGTAATGAATCAAGTGCTTTTTTAATTGGCATAATTTGTAAAACCATCCCAGCACCACCACCATAAGGAGTATCGTCAACGTGATGATGAACATCAGTTGTAAAATCACGGAAATTAACTAAATTAAGTTCCCACTTTTTATCTTCAAGCCCACGTCCCAACATTGAAACTTGCAGTGGAGTAAACATGTCAGGAAAAAGTGTCAATACATTAATCTTCATCGCGCAAGCCCTCCATTAATTCGACATAAACCTTTTTATTAGCTACATCAACTTTCTTAACAACTGATGCAATATTAGGAATCCAATATTCTTTACCATTATCTTCATGCACTAACCAAATATCATTAGCACCAGGCGATTCAATGTCAGTGATTTTACCTAAGTATTCACCTGACTCTTCATCAATAACATCACAGTCAAAGATATCTTTGTAATAATAAACGCCTTCAGGCAATTCGCCACGATCAGCTTCACTAACAACTAATACTTTTCCTTTTAACTTTTCAGCTTGATCAATATCAGTAATTTCAACAAATTGAAGTAGCCAAAATTGCTTAAAGGGTCTACTTTTTTGAATAGTTAAAGTATGGTCAGTTTCGCCTTTGATTGCTAAATGCATCCCTTTTGCAAATCGCTCTTCAGGAAAATCAGTAATTACATTAACTTTAACTTCACCATTTAAGCCATGCGTCGTCAGAATTCGAGCAACATCGTAATATTCCATCATTTCTCCTTTAGGTATAAAAAAAGCTTGAAGCACACGGCATCAAGCTTTTAATTAATAGCAAAATTACTTGTTGTATTTTGCATCGTGCAACTTAGCCATCAAGCCAGCACCTGAAAGAAGTGATCTAACAGTGTCTGAAGGTTGTGCACCCTTTTGTAACCATTCAAAGATCTTGTCTTCGTCAAGCTTCAATTCCTTTGGTTGTGAAACTGGGTTGTAGTAACCAACTTGTTCGATGAAGCGACCGTCACGTGGCATACGTGAGTCTGCAACAACGATTCTGTAGAATGGCTTTCTCTTGGCACCAGCGCGGTGCATACGAATTTTAACTGACATAAATTAATTTCCTCCTAAAACTTAACGATTAATAATATACCACCAAATCTAATAAGTGTAAAGGGTTTTCCCTTAACACTTTATTTTTTTAGGAATGGAATCTCTTCACCTTACGCAAACGCTTCTTTTTATTCTTCTTAAAGTTCTTATTCATTCTTCGCATTGCCATCTTCGCCATTGGTGAGTCCATCCCAGGCAAATTGCTTAAGCCTTTCATATTGCCTTTAGAAACTTTACTCATCATATCGCGCATTTGCTTAAATTGCTTAATCATGCGATTAACTTCAACAACTGGTCGACCTGAACCTGCAGCAATTCTGCGGCGACGACTTGGATTAAGCAGATCAGGATTTTCACGTTCCTCAGGAGTCATTGAGTAAACGATTGCTTCAGTATGATCAATTTGCTTTTGATCAACATTTAAATTTTTTAATTGCGGATTATTGGCTAGTCCTGGAATCATCTTCATGATTTGATCAAGCGGACCCATCTTTTGAACTTGCTGTAATTGATCAACGAAATCATTGAAGTCAAAAGTATTTTCTCGCATCTTTTCAGCGACTTTTTCAGCTTCCTTAGCATCATAATCTTGTTGTGCTTTTTCAATTAAGGAAAGCATGTCACCCATACCCAAAATTCTGGATGCCATTCTATCTGGGTGGAAGACATCTAGGTCACTTAATTTTTCACCTTGACCAGTAAATAGGATCGGCTTACCAGTTACCGCACGAATTGAAAGTGCAGCACCACCACGAGTATCACCGTCTAACTTAGTCAAAATTACACCGGTAACATCAAGGCGCTCATCAAAGCCTTTAGCTACATCTGTTGCAGCTTGACCAGTCATGGCATCAACGACCAAGAGAATATTATCAGGGTTTGCTACTTTCTTTACCCGTTCCAATTCTTCCATTAAAGGTTCATCGATTTCCAAACGACCAGCCGTATCAATCAAAACATAGTCATTCTTGTTCTTTTCAGCTTCTGCAAGCCCATCTTGAACAATTTTAGCTACATCTTTTTCGCCCTCTTCACTATATACTGGTACTTTTAATTGATCACCAATTTGTTTCAATTGTTCAACAGCAGCCGGACGATAAATATCGCCAGCGATTAATAACGGTCGAGCTTGGGCATTTTTTTGTAAATGATAAGCAAGTTTACCAACCGTAGTAGTTTTACCAGTACCTTGCAGCCCCACCATCATGATAATCGTTGGAATATGCTTAGATTTATTTAAAGGAACAGCTTCTTCACCCATCATTTTGGTCAATTGTTCATTAACAATCTTAATGACTTGCTGACCTGGATTCAGACTCTCTTGAACTTCTTTGCCGAGAGCTTCCTTCTTAATAGTTTTGATAAAATCTTTTACTACTTTGAAGTTAACATCGGCTTCAAGCAAAGCTAATCTAATCTCACGACTAGCTTTATTAATATCTTCCTCAGAAACTTTACCCTTTCCTGTTAAATTCTTTAATGCTTTTTGAATTCTTTCACTTAAATTTTCAAAAGCCATGGGCTATTCTCCCCTCAATTGATTTAATAAATTCGTTATTTCATTTTTAGCAGCTTCACTATCACCATTATCTAAAGATAAAATTGCATCTGCCAAAACAGCTTCAATTTGATTATCATCGCGTTTCATATGCAATTTTTCTTCATAGTTCTGGAGAATCTTGCTTGAGCGCTTAAGATTATCATAAACTGCCTGACGCGACACCTGATGATTAGCAGCTATTTCACCTAAAGATAGGTCATTATAATAGTAGTCTTCAAAATAAGACTGCTGTCCGCTAGTTAGCAAAGAGCCATAGTAGGCATACAAATCGCCTAGCTCTTCATTTTTAGTTAGTTCATCCATTAATTTTCACCAACTTTTAGTATAACAAAGGTCATAAGCGAGTGCTAGATTAACCTATCTCAGATGATAATTTCTAAAAAAGTGAAATTTCAAATATATAATAGTTGATTTTTTAACGTATTTTTAATTATAATTAGAGACATATATTTTAACATAAGGAGGAATTGCGTTGTGAATCTTTGGCAGAAAATGAACAGTAAAGAAGATCCACGCGTCTATGAAAACAAAGATGGACACCTGGTTCGCTCATTAAAAGTAAGGGATTTCTTAGCTCTAGGTGTCGGGACAATCGTCTCCGCTTCAATTTTCACTTTACCCGGTGAAGTTGCAGCCAAACATACTGGTCCGGCAGTAGCAATTTCCTTTATCTTAGCAGCAATTGCTGCTGGATTAGTGGCCTTTGCCTATGCAGAAATGGCTGCTGCAATGCCATTTGCAGGATCAGCTTATTCATGGATCAACGTAGTTTTAGGAGAATTCTGGGGTTGGGTCGCAGGATGGGCTCTTCTAGCAGAATATTTCATTGCTTTAGCTTTCGTTGGTTCAGGTCTTTCTGCTAACTTTAGAGCGCTAATTGCACCGCTAGGTTGGAAACTACCTGCGTCATTATCCAATGCTTTTGGCACTGACGATGGCATTATTGATATTATCTCATTAGTTTCTATTTTGCTAGTTGCCTTACTAATTGGTCATGGTGTTTCTAGAGCGGCTCGTGTTGAAAATGCCTTAGTTGTATTAAAAGTATTTGCTATTTTACTCTTTATTGCCGTTGGTGCTTTTGCAGTTAAAAAGGCTAACTTTACTCCATTTATTCCTAAATATAAAATGACCGCTAATGGTCCATTCGGTGGCTGGCAAGGAATTTATGCTGGTGTTTCAATGATTTTCTTATCATACATCGGTTTTGACTCAATTGCTGCTAACTCTGCTGAGGCAATTAACCCACAAAAAACTATGCCACGCGGTATTTTAGGCTCACTGCTTATCGCTGTTACTTTATTTGTTGGCGTCAGTTTGGTTTTGATCGGTATTGTACCTTACCAAAAGTATGCTAACTCAGCTGAACCAGTTGGTTTAGCTTTACGGTATGCCGGACATCCTATTGTAGCAGTCGTTGTGCAAACCATTGCTGTTCTAGGAATGTTTACTGCGTTGATCGGAATGAGTATGGCCGGCTCAAGATTAATTTATTCATTTGGTCGTGATGGCATGTTGCCAAAATGGCTAGGTAAATTGAATTCTGAACGTCGACCTAACAATGCTTTGTGGACTTTGACTATTGTGGCAATTTTACTTGGAGCATTCTTCCCCTTCTCCATGTTGTCACAATTAGTTTCAGCTGGTACTTTAATTGCCTTTATGTTTGTATCTTTAGGTATTTACAAATTACGTCCACGTGAAGGAAAAGATATTGATGATCCTTCATTCAAGATGCCATTTTATCCAGTTTTACCTATCTTAGGTTTCTTAGCTACTTTAATTGTCTTCTTAGGACTTGACTATCAAGCTAAGCTTTATGCTGGTATCTGGTTTATCTTAGGCTTAATCATTTACTTTAGTTATGGTGTACGTCACTCAATTTTAAATAAACAACAAGACAAATAAACTAACTCTATCAAAAAAAGAAGTCGTTCAAATGAACGGCTTCTTTTTTGGCTATTAACGATTATTTTTCATTATCGCTTGATTTAAGCATCTTTTTCAATAAGTTAGTCAAACTTAAAGTTTCTTCTTTACTTAGCATCCCCGTAATCGTTTGATCAGTCTCTGAGCGATGTTTCTCAACTTTCTTGCATAAATCTTTTCCAGCTTCAGTATCGATTGCTGTCTTGTCATTGACTTCAATCAAATCCTTAGCAACTAATTCCTTGGCTATATCCTTAGCTTTATCTTCTGTAATATGGAGCTCTTTAGCTAATTTGTGTAGTGTCTTACCATGTTGATGATGATTTAATTCGATAAGTATTTCCAATTCATTAGCATCAATCCCAAAACACTTTAAATCATCATTCATTTGTTTTTCAACTTCATTACTAATTTTAGTAAAAAATGAACTAATTGTACCTTCTGTCATTTTTTATCTTTCCTTTCTTTTTCTCTTATTACATTAAAAAGAACAGCCATTAAGCTGTTCTTTAGTGAATTAAAGATTTTCATCCATGTTAAAAGTAAGCTTAGACATGTTGATTGATTCGATCATCATTTGTCCCCAAAGCTTTTCAGTTTCCTTACGGGTGTGAGCAACTGTCTTTTGATTTTCCTTAGTCAAGTAAGCAGTTAATTCTTCACCTGACTTGCCATCAGCACTCTTAATAATTTCTTCTACACGGCCTCTGAAGTAACGGTTAAGTTCAGTTAAGTAAGTAGTGTCTAATTGAACAAATTGTGGGTAATGACTTTCAACAATTGCTGCAAATGACTTGTAATACCACCAAGCATCGTTCATGTTGTAATCCATTGAAGTATTATTGTATGAAGGATCAGTATCATTCATATTAGCAAAGAATGGTACAAATGGTGTAAAAGTTGGACCACCAATACATAGCCACATAATAGCAGCGCGGTCTGCTGGTACATCACTTCTAATTTGCAAGATATGCGCATTTTGTGTCCGATTTAACCCAATTGGACGGTAGCGGTGTTTTTCTTCATCAGTCCCCTTACCAAATGGATCATATGGTGTGTCTTGGTAGTGAGAACCTAATGCAAATTGAATATCTTCCTTGGTAATTTTCTTAGCAGCCTTACGGATAAATGGCAGATCACCATCTTGTGGATCTTGCTCAATTTCTGGATTGAACAACTTTTGAATATACCATTGACGGTTAGTATTATAGTGACGGTCTTGTTCAGTATAAGTACCAAAAATATGACGGAAATTCCAGCCTTCGTGATCAGGATTTAAATGATGTTCCTCAACAAATTCTTGAATACCTTCACTCCACATAAAGTAGTCAGGATTATCAAAGTCAACTTGTTCAATGGCAACCCGGTTACCAGTTGCAGCATAGCAATCATCTGGAATGCGTTCAGCTACCCAGTGGTGACCAGTAACGATTTCCATGTACCAAATTTCATCTTTATCACTAAATAAAACTGAGTTACCAGCTGGTGAACCATATTTAGCAATCAATTTACCTAAATACTTAACACCATCACGAGCAGAATGAATGTATGGCAAAACAGCAGTTTGCATACAATCTTCATCCAAGCCATCCTTAACAAGTGGATCGAAAGCTAAAGTTCTTTCGTTGCCATAAGTTGATTCAGTACATGACATTGCTACATTTTCTTGATTAATACCACTTTCATCGTAGTAACCACGGTGCTTATAATCAACATTAGGTACAGCAGGTACACGTTGTGCGTCTGCTGGCAAGTCCATTTCGAACTTATTTAGCCATGACTTAATATGCTTCTTTTCACCATGACGAGCTGGTTCAATAATAAACTTTTGTGGGGTAATTGGACGAAAAGTATCATCGTTACGAGCAATCATCGTGGTGCCATCAATTGAGGCTTTCTTACCAACTAAGATAGTCGTACAAGCACTATATTCTTTCATAAAAATCTCCTTATAAAAACACTTATATCTTAACTTTATCACTAGACTAAGCCGTGGAAAAGACCGATTGCATAATTTGCAGCATCAAAATCTGCTAAATCTTCTGCCTTTTCACCTAGGCCGACCAATTTAACTGGTAAATTCATTTCATTACGGATAGCTAATACTACCCCACCTTTAGATGAACCATCTAATTTAGTTAAGACAAGGCCAGTTAACTTAGTAGTTTTATCAAAATCTTTAGCTTGCAGTAAAGCATTTTGTCCAGTAGAGCCATCAAGAACAAGTAAAGTTTCAGTTGGTTGTTCTGGTAAAAGCTTCTTAATCGTTCTTTGAATTTTTTCTAGTTCGGCCATCAAATTCTTTTTATTTTGCAAACGACCAGCAGTATCAACCAAAAGATAATCAACTTGTTCCTTAATTGCTCGCTCAGTAGCATCATAAACAACAGAAGCTGGGTCGGCTTTTTCCTTACCAGTAACGACTGGCACATCAACACGTTTGCCCCATTCAACTAATTGTTCAACAGCTCCAGCTCTAAAAGTATCAGCAGCCGCTAAAATAACTGTCTTACCTTCATCTTTGAAACGTTTAGCTAACTTACCAATCGTTGTAGTTTTACCGGCACCATTAACGCCCACAAAGAGATAAACATTTGGCTTTGCATTTGGATCATAAGTTAACTTTTCATCTTCACTGTTGCCACCTTTATCATAGAGGTCGACTAATTTTTCAACGATTACTCGTTTTAAATCATCACGTGATTTGGCTTTTTGCAATTTAGCTTCTTCACGCAATTCATCAGTTAATTGTTCTGCAGTTTCATAGCCAACATCAGATTCAATTAATAAATCTTCCAGATCATCAAAGAAGCCTTCATCAACAGTTCTGAACTTAGCAAAAAAGGCATTTAAACGAGCTCCAAAACCTTTATTAGTTTTTTCAAGCCCTTTTTCATAAAGCTGTTCCTGTGAGTCTTCTTCAGTTTCTTCAGCAGTCTCTTGTTCTTGTGTTGGTTCACTAGCAGATTCTTGCTCCTCAGGCTCAGTTTCAGTAATTTCTTCTGTTACTTCAACTTCTTCAGATTCTTTTGGCTCTTCCGATTGTTGCACCGGCTCTTCAGCTGGTTCTTCATGATCAGCTTCAGTTTCTGTCTCTTTTACTGCAGAACTTTCCTCTTCAGCTTCAGGTTCAGGCTCAGTATGTTCTTCTATCGCTTCTTCATCAGTTGTTTCAGCTTCCTTTTCAGTTTCTTCAACCGGCTTCTCTACTGCAGCTCCAGAATCAGTTTCGGTTTCCTGCTTAGTCTGCTTTTCTTCTTCAATTGATTTCTCTTGCTCTTCATCTTTTTTACCAAAGAGTGATTTTTTAATTCGATCAAATAATCCCAATTATTTCACCTCATTTTTATTTTTCATTTCTTTTAATGATACTGATAATACTTGTGAAACACCAGACTCTTGCATTACTACACCATATAGTTGGTCAGCTTGTCTCATTGTACCTCGTCTATGTGTAATCACAATAAATTGCGTCTTCATGTCATATTTAAGTAAAAATTGTGCAAAGCGAGTAACATTTGCATCATCAAGCGCTGCTTCCACCTCATCAAGGACGCAGAATGGTACCGGATTAACCTGCAGCATGGCAAATAATAAGGTAATTGCCGTTAAGGCACGCTCACCCCCAGACAGCAGACTTAAACGTTGCTGCTTCTTACCAGGCGGCTGAGCGATAATTTCGATTCCTGTTTCTAGCAAATTGTTTGGCTCAGTCAGTTCTAATCTAGCTTTTCCGCCACCAAAAACAACTGGAAAAATTTTCTTAAAACTGTCTGCTACTTGATTAAAGGTATTCTTGAAACGCGTTTTAACTTCTTCATCTAGTTCACTCATTGACTTTTCAAGATCATCACGTGCCTTAAGCAAGTCATTTTGTTGACCATTTAAGAAATCATAACGCTGCTTCACATCTTCATATTCTTGGATAGAATCCAGATTTACCGGTCCAATATCTTCAATTGACATGCGGTGTAATTTCACGCTTTTAGCTAATTCACCACGAGTAGTTTCATTATTCTCGCCTTCAGCCTGAGCCAAAGCCGCTTCAAAAGTTAAGGCATAATCATCGCTTAACGTTGACAAGCGTTGATCAATTGCTGAATTAAATTTAGCAATTTTAACTGAATAATCTTCTTGCTCAATTGCTGCATCTTTACGCAAATCATAATTTCGACTAGCTACTTGATCAAGCTGATTAATTTGGGCATCAAACTGTCCTAATTGAGAACTAAGATCATTTAACTTCTTTTGTAATTCTTCATTCTTTTGCTCAGTCTCAACTTTTTCTTGCTGCAAATCAGAATTCTTTTTAACCGACATTTCGCCATTTTGACTTAATTCTGTCAATTTTTGCTTTAAGCTGTCAGTTTGTTTTTGATTATTAGCGATTTGATTTTGCTTTTCTCTTTCCTGACTAGCTAAATTTTCTAATTTATTAGAATAAACTGCAATCTGCGGATCAAGTTTTGACAATTCATCTTGCACACGTTGACTTAAGCTATTGAAATTTCTAATTCTTTCTTGCAAGTCATTCATCTTGCCTTTTTGTACTTCATTTTGCTTAGACAAGTCATTTTGTTGCTTATTTGCTTCTGCAATTTCTTGCTTTAAGGTCTGTATACGATCTTCTCGCTCTTTAACCCGCGACTCATATAAACTATTGGCGTCAGTTAAGCGGTTAACCTCTTTTTCCTGATTTTGGAATGAAATAGCTGCTTCATTGATTGCCTGATTAGTTTCCTGTAAAGCATCATGCAATTTTTGCAACTGTGCTGCAACTTTTTCACCTTGAGCAACCAAATCATCTAATTGCTCTTGATCTTCAGTTAGATTTTGCCGCAAAGTTTGGAGCTGTTCTTCTAGTTGATTAATCTCACTAGCTGTCTGCAATGGTGAATTACTACGCTGGTTTCTTTGTCCACCAGTCATTGAACCACCAGGTGAGATCACATCCCCATCCAAGGTAACAATCCGATAGCGATTAACGCGTCGAGAAATCGACATCGCATTGTCAATCGTATCAACAATAATTACGCTACCTAATAAGTAGTTAATTGCAGCAGTAATATCACGATCAGCTTTACTTTCAACTAAATCGCTAGCTATGCCCTTAAAGCCAGCAAACGATTCAAGCGTAGTAATCGTTGATTGTGGAATTGCATATTGACGCAAGCCATCTAATGGTAAAAAAGTTGCTCGTCCACTGCGACTGCGCTTCAGTTGATTAATTGCATCCCGTGCACTAATCCGATTTTCTGTAATCAAATCCTGCACGCCGCCGCCCAGAGCAGTCGTCATCGCAGCTTCTAATTCAACTGGGAAAGTAATCAATTCACCAACAGCGCCAATTACACCAGGAAAGTCAGCTAAATGATTCAGCACATTACGAACACCATAGTAATATCCTTCATGGCGTTTTTGAATATTAACCAAAGCTTCATGCCGGGCTTCAACTCTTTCTAGTTGACTTCTCTCAGCGCTAACTGCTTGCCGTGTCTGATCAATTTGCTTAGTTAACTTATTATTTTGATCATTAACTTGAGCAAATTGTTCTTTTTCTTCTTGCCGCTTTGCTGTCAAACGCTTGCCCTCAGCTCGCAACTTTTCAAGTTCAACTTGAGCAGCAGTTAATTGTTTACTTACATCATTGCTTTGATAAGTAGTATCTGCCTGACTCCGCTTTAACTCAGTATTTAAATTAACAATCTGATTATTAGTTGTAGCTTGATCTTGCAAAAGCTGAATATAATCATTACGACAATCTTCTAGTCTCTTGCTTAATTCTTCTGGATCTTCATGCAGCTCACCAGTTAACTGATCATGTTGTTTTTGTAAGGCAGCTTGTTCTTTTTTTAGTTGCTCCTTATTCTGTTGCAATTCAGCTAATTCATTTTTTAATTTAACTAAACTTGTTTTCAATTCTTCAACTTGTTTTTGATATTCAACTTTAGTTGAATTATTAAATTGTTGTGATTGCTGTGCAACTTGCAGATTAGTATTAATTTCAGATAATTGATCGCTTAATTTCAGTAATTCACGTTGTGTTTTTTCACGTTCATCTTGAATTTTTTGATATTCAGCTCGCTTTTTAGCAACCGCATTTTGAGAATCTTTTACTTCATCATCTAATTTAGCTAAAAGAGTTTTATTTTTATCAGCAGTTTGCTGAACTTCTTCTTTTTGCCGATTTAAGTCCTCAATCTCAAAAGCTAGTAAACTTTTTAGCTTTTGATCTAAGCCCTTTTTCTGAAATTGATATTCTTTGGCTAATGAACTTTGTTCATGCAGTGGTTCAAGCCGGCCCTCAAGCTCCTTGACTAAATCGTTAATTCTAATCAAGTTATCCTTGGTCTTCTCCATTTGTGCCTTAGCAGCTTCTTTTTGCTGTTTAAAGTGTAAAACGCCGGCAGCTTCTTCAAAAATAACTCTTCTTTGTTCTGGACGAGAATTTAAAATTTGGTCAACTCGCCCCTGAGAAATAATTGCCAGACTATTAGGTGAAATTCCTGAATCAAGAAATAGGGTCCGCACATCGCGCATCCGTACCTGTTGATTATTGATTAAGAATTCACTGTCACCTGAACGCAGAATTCGTCTGGTAATTGAAATTTGATCAACATCAAAAGCTAGTTCACGCTTCTTATTGTCAAAGATCAAAGTAACTTCTGCCTTGTTTAATGGCTTACGAAATTGACTACCAGCAAAAATAACATCCTTCATATTCGTTCCGCGAAGTGATTTGGCACTAGACTCGCCCATCACCCAACGAACAGCTTCAGTAATGTTACTTTTGCCCGAACCATTTGGTCCAACAATCCCAGTAATTCCATCATTAAAATGAATAGTTGTCTTATCAGCGAATGATTTAAAACCATCGAGCACTAATTCTGTTAATGGCACTGTTTCATCCCTCATTTACTCTAATTTTTGTAAAGCAGCCTTTGCAGCTTGCTGTTCAGCGGCTTTTTTATTGTGACCTTCACCTTGTGAGCTAACCTTGCCATTAATTTTTAGCTCTACTACAAAGTGAGATGGCAATTGCGATTCACTAATAACGGTGTATTCGATATTCACGGGACCATCTTGTTGCAATACTTCTTGCAAGTCAGTCTTATAGTCGCGCGAATCATCGAATTCACCCTTATCAATCAAAGGATAAACTGTTAAATGAAGAAAATGTTCCACTGCTGGCATTCCTTGATCAAGAAACAGTGCTCCATTAAAAGCTTCAAATACATCTTCCAATAAAGTTTTACGATGACGTGCACCTGCTTTTTCTTCACCATTCCCTAGATGAATTTCCTTTTGAAAACCACATTCAACCGCAAACTCTGAAAAGCCTTCCGTTCGAACAATATTAGATCTTAACCGAGTTAATTCACCTTCATTCAATTTAGGATAATGAAGATATAGGTAATTTGAAACCGCTAGTTCAAGGACGGCATCACCCAAAAATTCGAGCTTTTCATAATCGCGAATTCCATCATTAGGATGTTCATTTGAATAAGAAGAATGCGTAAATGCTTCTTCTAATAATTTTTCATTATTAAATTCGATATTATAATCGTCTTTTAATTTTTTTAGAAATTTTGTACTTACCATAAAATTGCCCCTTTTTATACCTATAAATTATACCAGTTTTCTGGTCACAGAAAAAAGACCGCTTCTAAAATTTAGAAACAGTCTTTTCATTTAAATTCTAACGTTAACTTTACTTAGCGTAAGCAACGTTGTACCAGTTAGGGAAGCCATTACCCATTGAGTCTGATGGTTTAAGTGAGTACCCAGTAAGCTTCTTGTTAACGGCAGTAATTGAGTAACTATTAGCTACAGGAATTACATAAGCTTCATCAAACATGTACTTTTGCCATTCATGGAACTTCTCTACTCTGTACTTATGGTTAAAGGCCTTTTGTGAATCCATTTCATTAAGCAACTTAGTGTTTTCAGGAGTTACAAAACGTGAGTAGTTCATAGGAGCTTTCGCACCATAAAGGTCATTTGGTGATGGTTCACTTGAAAGTGACCATGCTCCAATAAACATATCTACTGATGGATCGTCATTTTGAACCTTGTCGTAGAATGAGTTAAATTCAATTAAACGACCACTAGTTAACTTAACATTCAAGCCTAACTTCTTCCATTGTTGGATGTAGTTTTGAACGATTGGCTCAGCAGTAGAATTACCAGTCATGGCAGCAAGGCGAATAGTTAAAGGTTTACCATTTGGTTGAACACGGTAAGTACCCTTTTTCTTGAAGCCAGCCTTGTCCAAAATTTCATTACCCTTCTTAATATTGTAGGTATAACCCTTAATATTCTTATCGAAGTAATCACCAAATTGAGCAGGAATCAAAGTTGGAATTCTGAATGACAAACCATATGAGTAACGCTTGTAAACTTCATTAACGTTCATGCCGTAACCAATGGCTTGACGAAGAGCCTTGTTGTTCATCTTGGACTTAGGATCCATGACGTTTTCGCCCTTCTTAGCATCCCATTTACCAACCTTAAAGCCTAAGTATGAGTATTGTAGTGGAATCTTGGCAATAAAGTTAACGCCCTTAGTATCCTTAACGTTCTTCCATTGTGAGTTAATTACTTGAGTAACGTCAAACTTTCTTGACTTAATACTTTGAGCAACTGAATTAGGGTTAATTACAGTAGCAGTAATCTTTGAAAGCTTTGGCTTGCCCTTGTAGTAATATTCGTTAGGAACCCAAGTAGTTGATTGACCACGCACAAGCTTTTGCAACTTGTATGGACCAAAGAACAATGGCTTCTTACGGATCTTGTCACTAGACATTAAATCCTTAAACTTAACATCCTTCAAGTAGTGATAAGGAGCAGCTGCTTCCCAAATATAACCATTACCTGAAGTATTCATACCAGGTCTCATAGTCTTGAAGTGAAGCACTGCCTTACGACCATTTTCACCATCTGGCATTTCAAAGCCTGAAATAGTCTTAGCCTTACCTTCATGATATTCTTGCAAGCCCTCAAGATCAGCTAAACTTGAAGTATATCGTTGTGACTTAGTATCTTTATTTGCAATAATTTCATAAGCGTATTCGTAATCTTTAGCAGTTACTTGCTTACCATCAGACCACTTAACGCCCTTCTTAATTTCAACAGTAACAGTCTTAGCCTTTTGATCAACTTTAATTGTAGCAGCGCCCTTGTTATTAAAGACATAGTGATCATCCGTACCAAAAAGTGATTCTGCACCATATTGCATAACTTCAGTATCAGTTGCTGAAGTTGAAAGTTCGTCATTGAATATACCAGTAAATGGGGTATCAGTTTCTACAGCGACCTTAACAGTACCGCCTTTTTTGGCAGCCTTAGTAGGTACAACTTCTTTAAACTTAGAAGCTGTCTTTGATTCATCGGAACGAGATTCAGATTTACCACAAGCAGCTAAAGTAAGAGCTACACTGGATAATAGTGTAATACCAGCAAAAAGTTTTGCCTTCTTCATCAGTAAAATTCCTCCATTACTTGGAGCAAGTTGACTTTTTAATTTTATCATGATTATAAAAATATAACAACAGCATGAAAAAGACAGGTAGCTAAATTTAAGATACCTGTCTTTTTATTAAGTTAGTTATTAGAATTTAATGTAAAGAATTTGTTTATGTTTAGAATTTTGGAGTTTATTTTACTAATGATCAATGAATTACTTAGCGTAACCAACTTGATACCATAATTGGTGACCGTTATTGTTTTGTGATGGCTTAGTTGAATAACCAGTAATCTTATTATTAAGTGCAGTAATTGAGTAAGAATTATTCATTGGAACTACAAAAGCTTCATCATACATATACTTTTGCCACTTATGGAATACATTAACACGATATTGGTGATTGAACGACTTTTGGGAATCCATTTCTTCAAGTAACTCAGTGTTTTCTGGTGTTACAAAGCGTTCATAGTTCATTGGTGAAGTCTTACCATACATTGAGCCTTGAGATGGTTCTGATGCTAAACTCCAGGCAGCCATAAACATGTCAACGTTTTTGGCATCATTTTGAATCTTATCAAAGAATGAATTTTGTTCAGCTAAACGACCACCAGTTAATGAAACATTTAAGCCAATCTTCTTCCATTGTTGGATATAGTTTTGGATAATTGGTTCTTGAATTGCACTACCTGTAGCAGCGAGAAGCTTAATGTTTAACGGCTTACCATTTGGTTGTACACGCCATTTACCTTTCTTCTTATAACCAGCTTTATCCAGAAGTTGACTTGCTTTCTTCAAATTGTAGTTAAAGCCTTTAATACTATTATCATGATAATCACCAAAGCCTTTAGGAATTAAAGTATTAACTCTAAAGCTTAAGCCATGATTATATCTCTTATTGACAGCATCTAAGTTCATTGCATATCCAATAGCTTGACGTAATGCCTTATTATTCATTTTAGAATTCTTGTCCATTACGTTTTCACCTTTAGCAGCATCCCATTTACCTAACTTAAAGCCAAGGTAGCTATATGCTAAAGGAACTTGAGCTACAAAGTTAATTTTCTTTGTGTCTTTTACTTGTTCCCACTGTGAATTAAGGACACCAGCAATATCAAATTTATGACTCTTAATAGCTTGAGTAGCTGAGTTAGGATTTACAACAGAGATAACAATCTTATCCAACTTCGGTTTACCACGCCAGTAATACTTATTTGGAACATAAGTTACTGATTGACCTCGAACTAGCTTTTGAACTTTAAATGGACCAAAATATAACGGTCTTTTTCTGATTTCATCACTAGATTGTAGCTTATTAAAGGGTACATCCTTTAAGTAATGATATGGTGCTGCTGATTCCCAGAAGTAGCCATTACCACTATAATACATACCTGGTTTTAATTCCTTAAAGTGAATTACAATTGTACGCCCCTTCTCACCGTCCGGCATTTCAATACCAGAAATAGTCTTAGCTTTTCCTTCATGGTATTCTTTCATCCCTTCAATGTCCTCAAGAGTTGAATCGTAACGTTGAGCTTGAGTCTTCTTATTAGCTAAAATTTCGTATGGATATTCAAGATCTTTTGCATTTACTTGTTGACCATCAGACCACTTAACGCCCTTCTTAACTGTAATAGTAACAGTTTTAGCCTTACGATCTAACTTCATTGTAGCTGCACCTTTATCATTAATCTTGTAATGATCATCAGTATCGAAAAGTGATTCTTCAGCTGGTGCTGCGACACTAGAATCAGTAGCTGTAGTTGATAACTCATCTGAAAAGATACCAGTAAATGGAGTATCTGTTTCAAGCGCAATGCTTACACTACCGCCTCGTTTAACTGGCTTTTTAGGAGTAGCTGCAGGAAACTTGCTTGCTTCTTTTGCAGCATCACCATTACTATTACCGCTCTTGCCACAAGCAACTAAAGCTAATGCTGCTGCGGAAACGACTCCGACTGAACCCAATACTTTCGATAATTTCATACTTTGTTTCCCCCATCTAGGATACATTTCTTTTCCAATAGTTATTTGAATCAAGTTGATGATTAAATCATAGCACGATAAATTAGAAATGCAATAGTTTTATGAGATATTTTTTAATTTTAATTTTATTCGTTTTAAATAAGTTTTTAGTTATAAATATAAAAAAACAGCTCTACCAAGCGATAGAGCTGTTTTAATTTAATTATTACTTTATTAGTTTTCACGTTGTCTAGCATCACCAGCACGTTGCAAAGCTTGACCAACATAATTAATACTTAAAGAAATCACCAAAAGTAAGATAGTCGCAGGAAGCCACAGCCAAGGACGGTTAATAACGTTAACCGGGTCGTTAGCGAATCCAATCAAAGTCCCAAGTGATGGTGTGGTACTTGGCAAACCATAACCCAAGAAAGATAAACTAGTTTCAATACCAATGTTACCAGCAATAGTTAATACAACGTCGATAATAATCATTGAAGTAATGTTTGGCAAAACTTCACGGAACATAATTTGCAAGTTGGATGAACCTGAAGTCTTTGATGCCAAAACATAGTCACGACCACGTTGTGATAGAACAAACGACCGGAAGTAACGTGCCGTGGTCGTCCAACCAAACATCGCAATTAAGAATACCAAAGTTACGGCATTATAATTAGGAATAACAGTAGTCAAAACAATGATAATTGGCATTTGTGGCAAAATTTGAATGAAGTCAACGATTCTCATGATAACTGAGTCAATTGCTCCACCAAAGTAACCAGATACCAAGCCAACAACTAAACCGACAATTTCAGTAATTACAGTTACTGAAATACCAATCATGATTGAGTTACGACCACCCATAATCAACAATTTCAAGATGTCACGACCACCATCATCAGTACCTAACAAGTGGCCAGCTTCACCCCAACCGTAGTATGAGTCAGCAATGTTCATTTCTGTTACTTGTGCTCGGTTCAAGAATAATGAACCACCAAAAGTAAACAGTAAAATCACAATAATGATAATTAAAGCAGTTAAAGCGGACTTTGAACGTAAAATTTCACGCATAGCCACCTTGAATCCAGAAGGTGGGAGAGTAGCTTTTTGCTTTTCATCTTTTTTAGTAGCTTGCTTTGTAGCTTTTTCTTTCTTATCAGCCATTTTTTCTCTCCTCCCTATTGAATTCTAATACGTGGGTCAATGATACTCATAATGATATCTGATAATAAGTTACCAATTAAAGTTAAGATACCAAAGATAAGAATCAAAGCAGTCAAAGTAGTGTAGTCACGTTGTCCAATTGAGTCAAGGAACAACTTACCCATACCAGGGTAACTAAATACACTTTCAATAATCATTGAACCACTAAGAAGACCGGTAATCGTGTTACCTAAGAAGGCAGCAATTGGCAATAATGAGTTACGCAAAATGTGCTTGTGGAAGACAATATTTTCTGGAACGCCCTTACTACGAGCAGTTCTTACGTAATCTTCAACCTTGTTATCAACAATTCCAGTTCTTAAGTATTGTACTGTACCAGTAGTAGTGATCAAAGCATACAAAATAGCTGGTAGAATCATGTGATAAATTCTACTACCAAGTACGCCCCAGAAACCAGAGGCACTAGCTGAAACAGAACCAGAGATTGGGAACCAGCCTAAAGTAAAGCCGAAAAGCCACAAACCTAAGATATAGAATACGAACCCTGGAGTTGCCAAGGTAATGTAGTTAAAAATTCTAACACTAGTATCTTGCCATTGATCCTGATGACGACCTGAAGTGATACCAAGAGGAATTGCAATACTATAAGTCAAAATAGTAGTCAAAAGTGACAACCAGAAAGTGTTACTTGCACGGTCAGCAATCAATGAAGTTACTGGCACGTGTTGGATGTAACTTGTACCAAGATCACCATGGAACAAGTTACCCACCCATCTAAAGTATTGCACGTACCATGGATCATACAAACCAGCGGCTCTTCTCAAAGCTTCAATTTGTTTAGGATCGGTGTTAGGGTTAATTGATCCACTAAATGGGTCACCAGGCATCATCTTAGCTAAAAGAAAGACCAGTAAACTCAAGATAATCAATTGAGGGATCATGATTAACAAACGCCGTAAAATCGTTTTCCACATGCTTAATCACTCTCCTTTTCTTCTAATTCTTCAAGTTTAGCTTCGTGGGCCATATCTTCAGGCAAAGCGACCCAGTGTTTAGGTGCTACTTGTTGCAATGGATATACACGACCATCCTTGTCATACCATTTGCTTTGGTCTTCTTCAAATTCTCTTTCAACTTGTTCACGGTGCTTCTTGTGTTCTGCACGGTGTTCAACGTCGACCTTAGGAATAGCAGAAAGCAAACGCTTAGTATAAATATGAATTGGATGCTTATAAATTTCTTCTCGACTACCTAATTCAACTAAGCGACCACGGTGCATAATTGCCAAGTTTTCTGACATGTGCTTGACAACACCCAAGTCGTGAGAAATGAATAAGTATGCAATGTTGTATTGTTGTTGAATGTGCTTCATAAAGTTCAAAACTTGTGCTTGAACTGATAAGTCCAATGCAGAAGTTGGTTCATCAGCCACAATCAACTTAGGATTAGTAGCTACGGCACGAGCTACACCAATTCTTTGACGTTGACCACCTGAGAATTCGTGTGGATACTTGTAAATGGCATCACTAGGCATCCCCACAATATCAAGCAATTCTTGAACACGATCACGTTCTTGATCTGTAGTTAAATTTTCAAAGTTTCTAATTGGCTCAGCAATAATGTCTTCGATTCTCTTTCTTGGGTTCAAACTTGACATTGAATCCTGGAAAATCATCTGAACATCCTTGTTGTAATCAAGCTTTTTGCGGTTACTTACTTTGGTTACGTCCAAACCTTTATACATGATTTGACCGCCAGTAACTTTTTCAACCCCAACAATTGCTTTACCAGTAGTAGATTTACCAGAACCCGATTCACCAATTAAACCGTAAGTTTCTCCTTCATTAATTGAGAAATTAACTCCATCAACGGCACGAACATAATCAGTAATTCTGTTCCAAAAACCGGAGCGAATTGGGTAATAGACCTTTAAATCTTTGATTTGAATAATTTCTTTTGCCATAAACTACTCCCCACTTGCCGTCTTTTCATTTTTAAAGTGGAATGACTTCCAGCAAGTACATCTTACCCAGTGACCAGGTGCAACTTCATGCACCTTAGGATTTTCTTCATGTGCGCTAGCAGGAATCCATGGAATTCTTGCTGCAAATCGATCCCCAGTACGTGGCATATTCTTAAGTGATGGCACAGTACCGTGAATTACGTGAAGGTCTTCATCCGTATCATCTGATTGAGGCATTGAATTAAGCAATGACCGTGTGTATGGATGAAGTGGGTTTTCAAAAATTGTCTTTACATCAGATTTTTCAACGATTTGACCAGCATACATAACTGCAACTTCATCAGCAGTTTCAGCTACGACACCTAAGTCGTGAGTAATCAAAATGATCCCTGAATGTGATTGCTTTTGAATATCTTCTAGCAAGTCCAAAATTTGAGCTTGAATAGTAACATCCAAAGCAGTAGTTGGCTCATCAGCGATAATAACTTCTGGTTTACATGCAATTGCCATGGCAATAACCACACGCTGACGCAGACCACCTGACAATTCATGTGGGTACATTTCGTACATTTCATCAGGCTTAGGCATCCCTACTTGATTAAACAATTCGATTACACGCGCATGCCGTGCCTTTTCGTCCATCTCAGTGTGGTAATAAAGTGTTTCTGCAACTTGGTCACCAACACGCATCAATGGGTTCAAGCTGGCCAATGGGTCCTGGAAGATCATGCCGATCTTATCACCACGAATCTTATTGAAAAGTGATTCGTTCAAGCCAACTAGGTTTAATTCATTATAGAGAATGTCCCCTGTTACTTTAGTATTTTTATGGTCGTACAATCCAATGATACTTGAAGCAATCGTACTCTTGCCGCAACCAGATTCACCAACGATGGCCAAAATCTCATCACGCTTCAGAGTTAGATTAACATCGTCTGCTGCATCATAGAATTTCCCTTGCAAACGGTATGCCGTATGCAGGTGTTGAATATCTAATAAAAGATCACTCTGCTTCTCCAAAGGTCATTCCTCCATCTCAAGCTTTTTATTAAAAGCATTTAATCTTTTCTATTTATTTTCTAATTATAAACACAAAGCCGGTCGTATGCAAATAACGACACGGCTTTTTTAGAAAATTATCCTTGATGAGCTTTGATATATGAGACTGCATCCCCAATTGTTTTAATTTTTTCAGCTTCATCATCAGGAATTTCTGCGCCAAATTCATCTTCAAGTTGCAAGATAAATTCAACTAAATCAATTGAATCAGCATCTAAATCGTTCATAAAATTAGTCTGTTCAGTAATCTTATCTTTGTCAACATCAAAGTTGTCGGCGATCATGTCCTTAATTTTATTAAAAATTTCTTCTTCTGACATAAAAACACTCCTTTTTAATAAAATATTGTACTATTTTTCAGCAAATTCGTCTCTAAAATCTTCAACAAGTTTTTCTTTAATCATTTTATCAACTTGCTTGAGAGTGAAATAAATTGGACGTTCATTTGATCTACCGTGAGTTTTAACTACTGGAGCATTAACTCCAAGTAAAACTGCACCACCATATTTAGCAGTATCAAATTTTGACTTCAAGCTGGCTAGTGAGCCCTTAACCATTAAAGCACCTAATTTAGTCATCATACCGCCATTTAATAAACTGTCTTTTAACAAATGGAGTAAAACACTCGAAGTTCCTTCAATATTCTTGAGCACTGCATTACCAGTAAAGCCATCAGTAACAACAACATCAGCCTTACCAAGTAACAATTCATTACCCTCAATATTGCCCAAAAAGTTTAAATCGCTATTCTTGAGCAATTCATAAGCTTTTTGATGAACTTCATCGCCTTTATCGCTTTCTGCTCCATTATTGAGCAACATGACACGAGGATTTTGAATACCACGGATCTTTTCAGCATAATATGATGCCATTTCAGCCCATTGCAAAAGATATTCTGGCTTACTTTTAGCATTAGCACCAACATCAACCATATTAAAACCATCATCACTATTTTTTACAGGTAAAGTTGGCATTAAACCTGGGCGAACAATCCCTTTAATTCGACCAATAATGAAGATTCCACAGGCCAAAAGTGCACCAGTATTGCCTAATGAAAGTAAAGCATCAGCCTTTCCTTCTTTAACAAAATTAGCTGCAACTACCATTGAAGAATCTTTTTTTCTTCTAATTGCTTTAACTGGTTCATCTTTATCAGCAATAACTTCCGTTGTTGGCACTACTCCTAATTGGTCGTTAATTTGATCTTCAGGGATTAATTTTCTAAGTGCTTCTTTGTCACCAAATAATAAAAACTTAGTCTCAGGCATTTCAGATTTTGCTTGTAAAACTGCCTTAACGATTGCATCTGGAGCCTTCTCGCCGCCCATCGCATCAATTGCAATTGTTCTCATATATTTTCACCACAATCTTTTTAAATTCTATTTTGCTCTAATTGCTTATATTCTAGCACTTGCTTGAGCGCCATGTGTTCTGACTTAGATAAATCCGGATCAGCTGCAACTAGCGCACGCGCCTCTTTTTGCGCCACAACCAGGGTATTATAATTATTTACAACATCGCCCACACGAAATTCTGGCAAACCCGATTGAGCTTTACCAAATAAATCACCTTCGCCACGCATCTTTAAGTCTTCCTCAGCTAATTTAAAACCATCATTTGTGGCAGCAATAATTTTCATTCTAGCTTTTCCGGAGTCAGTCTTAGGATCAGCTACAAAGACGCAGTAACTTTGAGTTTGACCACGGCCGATTCGACCACGAAGCTGGTGCAATTGGCTCAAACCAAAACGATCAGCATTATAAATTACCATCATATTAGCATTAGCCACATCGACCCCAACTTCAATTACGCTAGTAGTAACTAAAATATTAATTTCTCCTGCTGCAAAAGCCGCCATAATCTCATCTTTTTGCGCTCCAGGCATCTGACCATGAAGTAAAACTACTTTTTGATCAGGGAAGTCATGACTTAGTTTTTCATGCAGTTCTTCTGCATTTTTTAAATCTAAGGTTTCTGATTCTGTAATCAACGGAGTTACCGCATAAATTTGGAAGCCTTGATCTAATTGTTCTTGCATTTGACGGTAGACATCCTTCATTTGACTGCTAGTTTTCCAAGTTGAAATAATTGGCTTTCTACCAGCCGGCAAATGATGGATTTCTGAGACGGTCATGTCGCCATAAACTGTCAATGCTAGAGTTCGCGGAATTGGCGTTGCCGTCATTGCCAAAATATCAGGTTGATCTCCCTTATTAATCAAAGCTTGTCGTTGTCCTACGCCAAAACGGTGCTGTTCATCAATGATAACTAAGCCCAGCTTTTTGAAAATAACATTATCTTGAATCAAAGCATGAGTCCCAATCACTATATTAATCGTACCATCGGTTAATTCACGATAAATCTCTCGCCGCTCTAATATCTTAGTATTTCCTGTTAACAAAGCTACTCTTACGCCTAAAGGACGCAATAATTCATCAATTTTCTTAAAATGTTGCGTTGCTAAAATTTCAGTTGGCACCATTAAGGCTGCTTGATAACCAGCGGTAATGGCCGCAAAAATTGCATATACGGCCACTACAGTTTTTCCTGACCCAACATCCCCTTGCAAAAGACGACGCATTTGTCCATCAGAATGCAGATCAGCAAAAATTTCATTAACTACTCGCTTTTGATCATCAGACAGTTCAAAAGGAAGTGACTTCGTTAGCTGAGCTATTTCAGTTAAATCATATTTTTTAGCATAACCAGCTTGCTTGCCATCGTTATGAGTAAGCAAAGCTAATTGCAACTCAAAAATGAAAAATTCACGAAAAATTGCACTTCTTTTAGCCAGCTCAGCTTCATGTCCATTTTTAGGATGATGCATTTTTTCGATAATTTCTTGATCCTTGAGCAAGCGATATTCTTGACGTAACTTTTCCGGCACAATATCTTGAACTTGATCAATAAAATTATCAATTGCAGTATTAATCAGATCAATTAATTTCTTTTGCTTAACATGCCGATTAACCGGATAAATCGGTGCCATGCCACTATCATTTTCTTTTGCTGCCACAAATTTAAAAGCTGATAAGCTTTGCCGCGCGACATTATATTTACCATAAATAGCTACTTCTTGCCCAATTTCAATCTTATTTTTTAACCATGGTTGATTAAAAAAATTGACCATGATTACATCATGGTCAATTCTCATTTTGAAACTTAGGCGACTCTTTTTATAGCCAAATCGACTAACAAAGGCTTCAGTTGCCACGATTCCCTTTAACATTACCTTTTGTCCATCCATGATTTGGTCTAACGGTAACGTTTGTAATTCGTCATAGCGAAAAGGAAAATAAAAGAGTAAGTCATAAATGCTATAAATGCCTAAACTGCCTAATGCAGCTGCAGTCTTTGTTCCTACACCCTTTAAATCTGTCACAGGAGCAAATAATGCATTATCAATCATTTTATTCAACTGATACTAAGAAGTGATATACAGGTTGACCACCATCATGAATTTCAAATTCAAGATCATCATGCTTGGCTTCAAGTTGATCAACAACTTCTTGTGCTTGAGCTTCACTAGCATCACGACCAAACATAATCGTGATAATTTCTGAATCATCATCAAGCATTTTTTCAATCATTTCAGTAGTTGTCTTGATCAAGTCAGCATTATCAACCTTAATCTTGCCATCAACAATACCCAAGTAGTCATTCTTATGAATTTCTACTTTGTCAATTTCAGTATCACGAGTAGCTTGAGTAACTTCACCTGAAACAACAGTATCCAAATCTTCAGTCATTGCTTCAACGTTTTCATCAACAGATGCATCTGGGTTAAATGAAAGCATTGCAGTCAAACCTTGTGAGATAGTCTTAGATGGCACAATTCCTACTGGAATGTCGCTAACTTCTGCTGCCTGCTTAGCAGCCATCACAATGTTACCGTTATTTGGTAAAACGATTGCCTTTTTAGCGCCAGACTTCTTAATCGCATCAATAAAGTCTTGCGTAGATGGATTCATTGTTTGACCGCCTGAGATAATCCGGTTTACCCCTTCGCTTTCAAACAACTTGCGAATACCATTACCAGAGGCAACAGCAATTACAGCAAAATCAACTGCTTCTTGTTGTTCCTCATCCTGGTCCACAATACTTTCATGTTGAATTCTCATGTTGTCAATCTTAATCTTGCCCAATTGACCAAATTGACTACCATATTGGAAAACATCACCTGGATGCTCAGTATGTACGTGAACCTTAGCAATTTCACCATCAGAAACAGCTAATAATGAATCGCCTAAACCTGATAAATGCTTTCTAAATTCTTCTAGGTCAAACTTCTTCTTGTCAGGCACGTCAGCATTAAGGTCGACCATAATTTCAGTACAATAACCATTCTTAATGTCCTGAGTAGCCAATTGACTTTGCACTGAAGATTGGTGGTGCATTGCATTGATCATTTCATCCATTTCATTTTCATCAGGTTGATATTGATCAGCAAAGTTTTCACCCAACAAGCCTTCTAAGAAGCCTTCATAGATAAACAACAAACCTTGACCACCTGAGTCAACAACACCAACTTGCTTCAAAACTGGCAATAAATCTGGGGTTGACTTAAGTGCCTTCTTAGCACCCTCGACAACAGCCTTCATTACTTCAGTTACATCGTCAGTATCATTTGCCTTAGTGGCACCTGCTTGTGCAGCAACACGAGCTACAGTTAAAATTGTACCTTCAACAGGCTTCATTACGGCTTTATAAGCAGTAGCTACACCATTTGAAAAAGCATTAGCCAATTCTTGTGCAGTTAAAGTCTTCATTCCTTGGGTTGCCTTGTAAAATCCGCGGAATAATTGTGAAGTAATAACACCACTATTACCGCGAGCACCCATCAACATCCCTTTAGCCAAGCTTTCAGTTAAATCACCAACGCTGGTGCTAGGATTTTCAGAAACAGCTTTTGCACCACTTTCAATGGTTAAATTCATATTGGTACCAGTATCGCCATCAGGAACTGGGAAAACATTTAATGAATTAACAAACTCAGCATTTTTTCCAATTCGGTGGGTAGCAACACGCACCATATCTCTAAATTGCTTACTATCTATCTCATTTAAAACCACTATTTAAAACCTCCGCTTGCGTTATTCGTCAAGTACCTTAACGCTTTGTACAACGACATTAACGGCTTTAGTGTCAATTCCTAATTGATTCTTTAAATTAAATTTAACACTATCTTGAACATTCTTACTTACTTCAGAAATCTTTAAACCATATCCGACAATAATGTACACGTCAACCGTAATTTCATTATCTTCTGACTTGACAACAACACCGCGCTTATAATTGGCACGATTAAGAATTCCGTCAAATCCATCGCGAATGGCATTCTTTGAAGCCATCCCTACAACGCCATAATTAGACGTAGCTGCGCCACCAACAACAGTTGCGATTACACCGTTTGAAATATCAATCAAACCATCTTTTGTCTTGATCTTAACAGCCATGTTTCGTCCTCCGTCTTATTATCTATATATACGTTTATTATTTTATCATAGTAACGAGATAATCAATAATTAAAATATACTGTAAAAAAATCCTTTTGGTGTTGAATTGCACCAAAACATATGATAATCTAATTGAGTATGACATCACAAATAAAGGAGGTTTAGCAAATGGCAAAAGATTACGTAACAGGTAAGAAGACTACATTCGGTAACAAACGTTCACACTCATTGAACTCAGCTCGTCGTGCTTGGAAGCCAAACCTTCAAAAAGTTCGCATTCTTGTTGACGGTAAGCCAAAGCGCGTATGGGTTTCAACCAAGGCTTTAAAGTCTGGTAAAGTTACTCGTGCCTAATAGACCAAAAGCTTGTTAGATCGCTGATCTTGCAAGCTATTTTTTTACTCATTAAAAAAATACGTATCTTGTACATCATTTGTACAACAATTAAAAAACGGTAAGAAAACATTCCTGTCTTCTTACCGTTTTATTTCGTCTTACTTCATCTTACTTCATAATGTTATGGTGCTTGTCATCATCAGAAATCAAATCAGCCATTCTTTCATCGATTGGCGTATAAGCATATTCAGTAATCATTTCACCTAGCTTAGTTGGTAAACCCAAGTCTTGATAAGTTACATTTCTAGCTAAACCATTGATTGTAGCAACTTCCTTTTTCTTCTTTTTATCAAAAACGTGAACATGATTCTTGTGCATATAATCTTTTACATTTTGCTTAGCACGATCAAGTCTTGCTTCATAACGACCATCTTCAAAACCGGCAACATCTTTTTCAAAGTCAATGTATTTCATTTGAATTACCTCGTTTTCTTTTCCTATAGTTCCACTTTACTGTATCATATTCTATAAATTATGAAAACGATTAATATCTTTAGAATAAATTGCCGCAATCACGCCTTTTTGACTACTTATTTTAAATTGATTACTATTAGCCAAAAATTCATTTGACGAAAAAATGCGGGGATAATCACCTGAATAATGTTTTAATTCGTATAGTGCTCCGCTGATATTAAAATCTTCTACAGCAGTTAGAGCCGCAAAACCAATATAAGGATATGATGCCTGTTTTTTAATCAGATGTTCTCCTGCATCAAAAAAGCAAATCAAATTTTGCTTATCAACTAACGTTACTTTTTCTGCATAGCATCTTATCTCAGGATTCAATACCATTAATAAATTAATCAAAAAATGGTCTATTCGACCACCGGTCGCTCCTAAAATTACCAGCTCATCGGCATGATAATCTTCAAAAGCAACACGCAACATTAATTCGGAATCAGTCCAATCTTTGACGGGATTTGAATAGCGAATATCAGAAATATTACTTTCTATTCGCTGCAAATCCTTTTTTTGTAAGGAATCATAATCACCGACTGCAACATCAGGAATTATCCCCAATTCTTCCAAAAATAAGGCGCCACGATCAACGCCAATAATTAAGTCAGCATTAGCTAGTTTTTCTTTAATATCTTTCGGCCACAAATCTGTCGGCCCACCTAATAATGCATATGCTTTCATTATTTGATAATTTTCTCTAATTTATGTACTTGACCACTAATATTGCCATTTTCATAGAGATATGAACCAACAACAAAAATATTAGCACCAGCATCCTTAGCTAACTTAATCGTTTGATCATTAATCCCGCCATCAACTTCAATATCAAAATCTGGGCCGACAATCTCTCTAACCGCTTTAATTCGATCAATTGATTCAGGAATAAAGCTTTGCCCACCAAAGCCTGGTTTTACCGTCATGACCAAGACTTGCTTTAATAAAGGCAGATATTGCTTAATCACATCAACTGACGTATCAGGGCTAATTGCTAAAGCAGTATCAACACCATTAGAAGCCAAATAATCCAGCCAATAATAAAGTTTAGGTTGATCCATTGCTTCATAATGCAATTCAATTAAGTCAGCTCCTGCTTCTACAAAGGACGGTACCAATTTGTCGGGGGCATTGCTCATCAAGTGAATTTCAGCATTAGTCATTGGAAATTCGCGCTTAAAATCTTTAATTAATTGTGGGCCAAAGGACAAATTTGGTACAAAGTGTCCATCCATAATATCAATATGAAAACGGCTGATTCCAGCTTCTACTGCATTTTCAATATCATTTTTTAAGTCAATATTATTTGCGTTCAAAATTGAGGGGGCAATCATCATTAATTAATACCTCTATTTCAAATATTCTGGCATGCGTCCTTCGCTAATCTCGGTCCGCATTGCTAAATAATCTTCATATCTGCTGGCTAAGATTTCTCCAGCTTCAAGTAATTTCTTCACTTCACAACCAGGCTCTTGCAAATGCTGGCAACCACGAAACTTACATTGAACGCTAGCTTTTTTAAATTCAACGAAGTAATTGCATAATTTATTCAACTTAATTGGAGTTAAATCAATCGATGAAAAACCTGGTGTATCAGCCAAAAAGCCAGCTCCTAATTTGAAGAGTTCAACCTTTCTAGTTGTGTGCTTACCACGATTTAAACTAGTTGAAATTGCACCAGTTTCCTGATTAGCATCCTTTTTTAAATGGTTAAGCAAAGTTGACTTACCTGCACCTGATTGACCGGCCAAAGTCCAAATTTGATTTTTCTTAATCAATGCTGGAATTTGCGTTTGCAATTCAGGATAGTCAGTAAAAACAGGATAGCCAATTTTTTGATAATAACTTAATGCTTGTTTAATTGGCGTTAATTTCGCTTCCGGCAATAAATCAGCTTTGGATAAATAAATTGTCACACCAACTTCTTGCCAAGAAAAGAAAGTTAAAAATCGATCTAATAACTCTACTGAAAAATCTGGCTCCACTGCAGAAATTACTAGTAATACGTGACTGACATTGGCAACTGCTGGACGACCAATGCGATTGATCCGCGGCAAAATCTTTACCAAATAACTCATACCCTTATCATCTATTTGAATTTCTACATGATCGCCGACTGCTGGTTTTTGCTTTTTTTGACGAAAAACGCCGCGAGCTCGCGTTCTAACGATACCCGCAGCGGTTTCTACATCATAATAACCAGCAATTAAACCTACAACGGTTCCTTGTGCTAGTTTCATTTATTTAGTCACCTTTTCATTCAAAATTGTATCGCCATTACGAACAACTTTTAATTGTCCACTACCTTCTCTGATGTTAAACGGAATTGAAAAGCTCATATCGTGCTTAATATAAAGATCACGATAAATATTACTTAATGAATGATCATCATCTTTGATATAAATCTGAACATGATCACCCTTATTTTCAACAGATTCTGCTTTAGAATCATCCTGATTTTTATCATTGTCAGTTTTTTCATCTTTAGCTAAATTGCTACCAACATAGTTAACAGTGAAAGTCTTAGTAATCGTAGTTTCCTTATCTTCTTTTGGTCCACGAGAAACTTTGATTGTCACAGTTGAACCACGTTCAACCTTGGTTCCCGGACCGGGATCCATTGAAATTACCATACCCTTTTCAACATCATCGGAATATTCTTGATTGATTTGCAAGGTCAAACCATGCTCTTTAGCATAATCTTGTGCACTCTTTAAAGAATAATTGCTTAAATCCTTTAAAGTAATCATCTTTTGATGCAATCGAGCTTGCTTACCACGAGAAACTACTAACGTAATCGTAGTTTGCGTTGGCTTGACTTCAACACCGGCAGCAATACTTTGTGAAATTATTCGATCAGGATCAACCTTATTTGAATATTGATCCTCTCTAACAACATCAAAGCCCATGTTTTCTAATTTTTCTGCTGCTTCATCATAGTTTTTACCTACCATATCAGGCACTTTTACCATGCTGGAGCCGCTAGAAACAATTAAGTCAACACTTTTGCCGCGCTCAAGACTGTTACCAGCAGTAGGCTTAGTTGTAATTACATGACCTTTTTTAACATCATCTGACTGACGTCTAATTATCTTGCCGACCTGTAATCCTGCTGCTTCTAGCTTACTTTCAGCGGTCTTTTCTGCAATATTGGTGACATCAGGAATATTAACATCTTGATGTTTATTGCCATTACCGCTTAAGGCAAAAATCATCATTAAGATAATCAACCCTGCAGCAACAACCGAGATCAACCACCACCACTTATGTTTTTTAACATTTTGCCAAAAAGATTTTTTCTCTGCTGGTTTATCAGGTTCTACCGTTTCCGCTTTCGCCGGTTCTTCTACTTTTTTATCTTCTTTTTCTGATTTTAATCCTGGTAAAACAATTGTTTTATCATCGTTATTGCCGTGATCAGGAACAAAAATCGGCTCATCTGCCCGTTCAGGATCTAAACTACTATCTAGATCTACTTTCATTTCTTGCGCAGTGGCATATCGATCACGCGGATCCTTAGCTGTTGCTTTTAAAACAACGTTTTCAAGTGCCTGTGGTACGCTAGTATCTTTTTTACGAATGGATGGAATAGGTTCTTGGGCATGCTTTAGAGCAATTGCAACCGGTGTATCACCATTAAATGGAACAGTTCCCGTAATTAATTCATAAAGAATAATCCCCAATGAATAAATATCCGATTGCTTGGTAACCATCCCGCCCCGAGTTTGCTCAGGCGACATATAATGGACCGAACCCATAACCGAATTAGTTTGCGTAATTGAGCTTTGATTCAAGGCAACAGCAATGCCAAAATCAGCAATTTTAATATTACCGCGCTTGTCCATTAAAATATTCTGTGGCTTTAAATCACGGTGAATAACATTATGTTTATGGGCTAAAGCGACTGCGCTCAAAATTTGGTCCATGATGCGAATGACTTCATGCAAATCTAAAGGTGCATTTTTGCGAATATACTCCTTTAGATTTGGGCCATCAACATATTCCATTACCATATAAGGCAGTCCGTGATCAGTTCCCACATCAAGGACTGAAACTATATTAGGATGACTCAATTCACTGGTAGCTAGTGCCTCTCTTTGAAAACGAGCTTGGGTTTGCGGTTCATTTTGTAAATCTAAACGTAAAATTTTAACGGCAACTTTACGCTGCAAAATAATATCTTCCGCTAAATAGACATTAGCCATCCCGCCTTCACCTAAGGTATCAATGATGCGGTAACGCTCCCCAAGCAGATAACCTTTATCGATCACTACTCTCGTCCTCCTTGTTCCAAATTAGGCAGACAGTAATATTATCACCACCACCTAATCGATTAGCTTCACTGATCAATTTGTTACAGCGTTCTTTTAAACTAAGTTCTTTAGTTGCTAAAATCTGTTGGATTTGAGGATCGCTAAGGGAGTTGGTTAGACCATCCGTACACAGCAAAATAATATCGTTTTCGCCCAATTTAATCTCATCAAATTCAGGATCAATTGTGCTCGACACGCCTAATGCTTGCGTAATAATATTTTTTTGAGGATGATGTTTAGCTTGCTCTTTAGTAATTTGGCCCATCTTGACCAATTCATTAACTAAAGAATGATCTTCTGTTAGCTGCTCGAATTTTCCCTCAGAATAGCTATAAGCGCGTGAATCACCTAAGTGGGCAATTAAAGCACTCTGATCAAATGCAAATGCCAGCACAATAGTAGTGCCCATGCCATTTAAATCTGGAAATTTATCAGCAGTTTTTAAAATTGTTTCATTTTCAGAATTTAATTGCACATCAAGCCACTTATGAGCAAGATTAGCATTAGTAAAATCAGTCCTGCTAAAATTGTGTCCCAAATGAGTAACTGCCATCGTAGAAGCAACATCACCGCCTTGATGACCGCCCATACCATCACAAACAATAGCTAAGACAATTCCCTTTTGATTTTTAAAAACTTTTACAAAATCTTGATTGCTTTTTCGTACCTTACCGATACTTGAAGCGTATGCTGTCTCAATCAAAAATCTAACCTCGTAACTTAAATTTAGCAATAAAAAATCCATCATTACCGTCTAGATCAGGCATTATTTTCAACATCCCTGTCTCTGATTCAAGTTTAGTTAGCTTAAATGGAGCTAGCTCAAAGGCAGGATTTGTCTGCAAAAATTTCTTAACTACTTCCTCATTTTCTTCTACTGAAATTGAACAAGTTGAATAAACTAACTTGCCATCTTTTTTCAGGAGTGAACTTACTGCAGTTAAGATTGCCAATTGGATTTTTTGTAAATTTTGTAAGTCCTGTTGTCTCTTAGTATAGCGAATTTCAGGCTTTCGGCGCAATAATCCGAGCCCAGAACAAGGCGCATCTACTAAAATTTTAGTAAATTCACCAGGAGTAAAAATTTCTGGTGCCTTACGTGCATCACAAGCTTTTGTTTTAACTTTATCAGCAACATGCATCCTTTGAGCATTTTCCCGCACTAAACGCAATTTCTTTTCATGAATGTCTAACGCAGTCACATCGCCATCAACGAGATTTTCAGCAATTTGGACCGTCTTGCCTCCAGGAGCAGAACAAGCATCTAATACATGTTCTTTTGGCTTAAAATCAAAAGCTTCTACTACTAAGCTAGCGGCTTCATCTTGAATCGTTAATTTACCATTTTCAAATAAATCGCTCTCACTAATCCCACCATGACTTAAAATCACATCATGACTTGATAACTTAGACCACTCTGGCTGATAATTTTCTTGTTTTAATTGGCTAAAAACTTGCTCTGAATTTGCCAGGCTTGAAATTCGTACACTATTTTTAGCAGGTTGATTGATGCTAGCCAAAACTGACTTAGCTTTGTCCAAGCCCCAATTGTCGATTAAGTATTTAACTAACCATTCTGGCACGCTCTCTTTAATGCTTAAATACTCAACCTGATTGCTTTCATTTGGCAAAATTACTCCGCGTCTAGTAAAAGAACGCAAAATTCCATTTACTAAACGAAAGCCAGCTGAATGAGGTTTACCAAATTGCTTAGCCAGTTTATTAGCTTCATCAAGAACTGCTCGATTAGGAACTTTGTCCAAAAAGATAAGTTGATAAAGAGACATTAATAACAACGGCTGCACATATTTTTCTGTTAGCTTGGTTTTAACTAATCCTTTTAACTGATATTCCAAAAACAAACGATATTGAATTGTCCCATAGACAATTTTAGTTGCTAAATTTTGGTCGGCAATTGATAAATCAGAATGCTTCAAATTATTATTCAAACTAATATTAGAATATGAGCCCTGCTCTAAGACCTTAATTAGTGTCTCTAAGCTAATCGCACGTGCACTTTTCTTAATCGACAATTTCTTCACCTGGGACAAACTTGCTGCCTTGACCATTCAAGAAGCTCTTAACATCCATTCTCTTCTTGCCGCTTGGTTGAACTTCAAGCAAATTAAGCACTGAGTTATCAGCAAAACTAAGCGCAAAGCGACCTTTGTTAGCAACTACCGAGCCTGCTTCCAAACTTGATGAGTCAGTTGCGACTTCTGCTCGCCAAATCTTGAACCGTTTGCCTTCAATCATCAAATAAGCACCTGGATCTGGATTCAAAGCACGAATCATATCATTTGCTTCTTCAGCTGTCATATCAACGGTAAGTCGCTCTTGTTCTTTGGTAATATTAGGTGAAAAGACAACCTTGTCTGGATCTTGTGGCACCTTTTTTACTGAACCATCAATAATGGATGGCAAAGTCTTAAGCAATAAGTTTCGGCCTAAAACCGACAACTTCTTGAATAATGTACCAGCATTATCATCTGGCTCAATCTTAATTGCTTCTTGTGCATAGATATCACCCGCATCCATCTTCTTCACCATTTCCATGATTGTAATGCCAGTTTCTTGATCACCATTAATTAATGAATATTGAATTGGCGCACCACCACGATATTTTGGCAAAAGTGAGCCGTGTACGTTAACTGCAGCAATCTTAACTGAATTCAAAAACTTAGTTGGCAAAAATTGACCATAAGCTGCTGTAACAATTAAATCAGCTTGCAGATCAATTAATTTTTGCATTTCTTCTGAGCCAGACAACTTAACTGGTTGAAAGACTGGCAAATTATGCTTTTCTGCAGCAATCTTAGCAGGTGATTTAGTAATTTTTTGCTTACGACCTACTTTTTTATCAGGTTGAGTAACTACAGCCTTAATTTCATAACCTTCGTCAATTAAACCTTCAAGTACTGGAACTGAAAATTCTGGTGTTCCCATAAATATTACTGATGTCATTAAAGCATCTCCTTACATAATTCTTTCTGGTTCGTTATCAATAAAAATACTTAAACCATATTTCTTAACTTCCTGCGCGGAGTCCTGAACATGGTGTAATAATTTATTCAAATTTGGTTCTTTTTTATATTTTACCAGTATTTGGTAATAATATTGATTTTTTACGCGAGAAATTGCACTTGGCGTTGGTCCTAAGATAATCGTTGGTTCATGCAAATGCTCTGTTAGATATCTTTTAATTCGAAAAGCTTCACGGGCTGCATTTTGTTCTTTTTTTGCTGCAATAGAAATCAAAACTGTATAAAAGTATGGTGGATAATTCCCAGCATGGCGCATATTCATCTCATAACCATAAAAACGTTCATAATCTTGCGTTTGGGATAATTGAATTGCGTAGTGCTCAGGGTTATAAGTCTGAATTAAAACCTCGCCTTCCTTATCAGCACGGCCGGCTCGACCAGCTACTTGAGTTAATAACTCAAAAGTTTTTTCCGAAGCATTATAATCAGATAGCCATAACCCTGTATCAGCATTAATTACCCCAACTAAGGTAACATTCGGAAAATCTAGCCCTTTAGCAATCATCTGCGTACCCAGCAAAATATCAGCTTCATGTGCACCAAAGGCATCCAAAATTTTCTTGTAACTACCTTTTCTTCTAGTGGTATCAACATCCATCCGCAAAATCCGGGCACCTGGTAAGAGTTCTTCTAATTCCTCTTGAACCTTTTGCGTACCAGTGCCTAAAAAACGAATCTGTGCGCTCTGACAATTAGGACAGCGTGTAGGAATCGGCTCAGTATGACCACAATAGTGACACTGCATACTATTAGTGTCCTTATGCAAATTCAATGAGACATCGCAATTAGGACATTTTAAAACAAATCCACATTCGCGGCATAGCATAAAGTTAGCAAAACCGCGGCGATTAAGCATTAAAATGACCTGTTCTTTTTTGGCCAACCTTTTTTTAATCGCATCGACTAATTCAATTGATAAATCAAATTGTCCTCCTGCAAATTGAACATGCTTTAAATCAATTAAATTTACTTGAGGCAATTTTTTCTGATTAGCACGTTTAGTTAATCGTAAAAGATGATAAACATCTTTTTGTGCTCGTGCTCGACTAGCTAAAGATGGTGTCGCACTTCCTAAAACTAAAGGGCAGTGGTGGTATTTACTCCGCCAAATAGCGACATCTCGCGCATTATAACGTGGATCTGTTTCTTGCTTATAAGAAGATTCATGCTCCTCATCAATTACGATTAGCCCAATGTTATCCAATGGAGCAAAAACTGCACTCCGAGCACCAACAACCACCTTAGTTTCACCACGACGAATTCGACGCCACTCATCATATTTTTCTCCTTCAGACAAAGCACTATGCAAAACCGCTACTTCTTGACCAAAACGCGCTTTAACCTGACGCACCATCTGTGGTGTTAAGGAAATTTCTGGAACCAGCATTAACGCATTTCGCCCTTGTTTTAAAGCTTTACTAATAGCATGCAAATATACTTCAGTCTTACCACTACCGGTAATTCCTTCTAACAAAAAAGTCTCTGCTTTTCGTTCATCAATTGCATTCGTAATCTGGTCCAAAACACTTTGCTGCTCGTCATTTAAAGTAACCGGGGCATCCTTTTGACCATCATCAAAGCCAGACAACGGATCACGGTAAATTTCGACAGCTTTCTTTTTCAACCAGCCTTTTTCAACAGCCGAACTTAGAACAGCTGCTGTTAATCCAAGTTGCTTTTCTAACTCACTTTGACTTTTAGGATAATTTGCTGAATTTTCGGTGATATCCATTAACAATTTCTTTTGTTTAACCGCGTTTTGTCTCAAAGTATTGTAAATTTTAGGATATTCTGTCGGTTTTAAAGCAAGTTCGTATTGATTTTCCTTCTTCTTTTTAGCCCGATTTTCGACTACATATTCGATTTTGGCATCATCATTTCGCAACAATTTACGAAACTGTTTAATCTCGGCTAAATCGGTAATTTTATTTAAATCAATGGGATCACCTTGAAATACCTGCATCTGAGCAGCCGCATCATTGGCTGGTACCAATAACTTGCGATAATTTGCACGCATTACCCAAGGCAACATAGCCTGCAAAATTTTAATCCGATAAGAAAAGATATTTTTGGCTAAATCAGCCGACAATTTTACTAATTCTGGTGTTAATGGGGGCATTTCATCGACTACAACTAAAAGATCCTTAAGCTCGCCCTTAAATTCACTTTGATCAGTTATCCCTACTACAAAGCCTTGCACTTTGCGCGGACCAAAAGGCACAATCACTCTTGAGCCAATGGCAATATCTTTTTCTAATTCAGCTGGAATATGATATTCAAAAATACGATTAGTTTGCCGCGCCGCTACATCAACAATAACCTGAGCAATCATTTAATCACCTGTAAAAAAGACCTTCACCCCAAAGGATGAAGGTCAATAAATTAATCTTCGAGGTTAACCTCGGCATGAGCTGGGTCAACAGTAACTTTACCAGCAGCAATTTCTTCAAGCGCCTTACCAACAGCCTTATCACACTTAAAATGTTCCAAAGTTGGTGGATCACCAGCTTCAAGTTCATGTGCTCTCTTAGCAGCAAGAACAGATAATGAATAACGTGAATCAACACGTGACAATAATTTATCAATTGATGGGTAAGTAATTCTCATAATTAATCCTCCTTGACCATCTTACGATAGTCATCAATTACACGTTTAACACTGACATGTTCTGCATCAACGATTGCTTTAATATGATCAACTGCATTAGCTACTGTATCATTAACTACTGCATAATCATAGTCTTCCATCTCTAAAATTTCATTACGCGCCTGTTTAATCCGACCACGAATTACATCTTCAGACTCCGTGCCCCGGTGTTCTAGACGCAAATGTAATGTATGTAAATCTGGTGGCGTTAAAAAGATAAATACACCATCTGGCATCTTCTCACGAACTTTTTGTGCACCATTCACATCAATTTCCAATAAAACATCCTTGCCTTCATGAAGCATTTCTTTTACTGGAGCAAGAGGCGTACCATAATAGTGACCAACATAATTATTATATTCTAATAACTCACCATTTTTAATAGCTTCTTGAAAACGTTCTTCACTTACAAAGAAATAATCTTGACCATCAACTTCACCTGGTCGAGGCTTACGCGTAGTCATTGAGACTGAATATTCAAAAGGAAAAACTTTGTTCTCAACAATCGCACTTTTAACAGTTCCTTTACCAACGCCGGAAGGACCAGAAAGCACAAGTAATAAACCTTTATCTGCCATGCTGAACTCCTCTTAACTAGTAATATATCTAGTTTGCACTAAAATTGCTTGTTTTTCAAGTTTTCTCTTTACATGTAAAAAAACAGACAAAAATTTGCCTGCCTTTCTAATCTATTTTCTTAAAAGTTTCACAGACAACTTCAGTCTCATCTGTAAATTCACGTCCTAGTTCTTGACATTCTCGAGCAAAAAAAATTTGGTGCACTTGACGCCAAGATTCATATGAACGATCGCCTTCACCTTCTAGATAGGCATGTTTTGCTGAAACATTTTTAAAAGGCATGATTTCAACAGTTTCATTTTGGACAACACAAACCGGTTCATTTTGTCCATTTAAAACAATCGCATACATCCCTACAACTGGTACATCCTCTTGCGTTGAATAAATGCTGGTTGTTGCTGTTTTAATACCGCGATTGACTAAATCACTAAGTACATTAGCATCATGACTGTTCGCACCAAATGCAAATGCACCTTCTAATGCTGCAGGATTAACCTGATGTTTCGTGCAAAAATCACGCCAAAATTTACTAATACTAGTCATCTTTAATACTCTTAATCAAATCAGCAGCATTTTTCTTTGCTGCATCTGTTACATCTTGTCCAGCCATCATTTGAGCAATTGCCGTAATGGTCTCTTCCTTGCTAAGCGGCCCAATCTGCGTGAAAGTTGAGCCATCTTTAACCTGCTTAGCCACTAAATAACGCTGATCTCCGGCTGCAGCCACTTGAGGTGAGTGCGTAATCGCAATGACCTGCTTATTGCGGCCGATTGAATGCATTTTTTTACCAATAGATGCTGATACCCGACCAGAAACACCGGTATCAATTTCGTCAAAAATCATAGTGCCAACTGGTTCAACTCGGCTAAAGATTGCCTTTAAAGCTAAAATTAATCTTGATTGCTCACCACCAGAAACAATCCTTACTAATGGCATCAAATCTTCACCGGGATTAGGAGCAATTAAAAATACAATCGCATCGGTTCCTTTATCGGTAAAAGTCTTGGTTTCATCAAAATTAATTGAAAAACGAGCCTTTTCCATATAAAGATCAGCCAGCTCTTGCTTAATTTGTTCTTCTAGTGAATGAGCCACTTTTTCTCGGGTTAAATGCAGCTTGCGAGCTTCTTGGGTCAGTTTCTCTTCAATTTTAGCAACTTCTGCTTGCAGCTTTTCTTCATCTAATCCGCCAGTTTCAAATTGACTGAGTTCTTTTTGCACTTTTTCATAGAAGGCAAAAACATCAGCTAAGGTTGGACCATATTTTTTCTTCAACGAATTCAAAGTATCCAAACGGTTAGTCACATATTGGAAGCGTTCTTCATCAAAGTCCATTGCATCCATTAAATTAGACAATTCGCTTCGGGCATCATTCAATGCATAAACACCATCATCAACAGTTTTAGCAAAGTCTTTAAACTTAGAACCAAATTCAGTCAAGTCAGTTGCCGCATTTTGTGCATCCCCCAATAAAGTCGCAATTCCGTGCTCATCGTCATCATACAATTGCATGAAATAGTTAGCAGTATCTGCGATCTTTTGATAATTGTTAAGTTCGTTGTATTCTTCTTCAAGCTTTTCATCTTCTTGCGGATCCTCCAGATCAGCTGCTTCTAGCTCATTATTTTGAAACTGCAAAATATCTTGCTTTTGAGCTAATTCTTGGGCATCTTGGCGTAAATGCCGTAATTGACTAGTCAGCTTTTGCCATTGAGCAAAATCATTTTGGTAAGCAGCTAACTTACTCTTAAAAGAAGCAGGGGCATAATTATCAACTAAATCAATCTGCCGATCTTGATCCATCAAAATTTGTTGGTCATGCTGACCATGAATATCAACTAGGTAATTGCCAATCTCCCGCAAAACATTAATTGTAGTTAATTGACCATTAATTCGCACAACATTTCTACCTTTAATTGCCAATTCGCGGCTAATTACTAATTGATCATCATCATGAGGCAAACCATATTGATCACATAATTCTGCAATCTTTTCTTTTTGCTCATCTAACTCAAATAAACCAGTAATGATTGCCTTGGGTTCACCCGAACGAATCATTTCTTTTTGACCGCGACCACCCATTAATAATGAAACAGCATCAATAATAATTGACTTACCCGCACCAGTTTCACCGATGATCACAGTCATTTTTTCCTGAAAACGAACTTTTAAGCTTTTAATAATTGCAAAGTTTTTGATATCCAGCTCAACTAGCATAGTTTCACCTCTATAAGCCGTTTACGGCACGATCAACCACTTCAGCTGGATTGCCCTGCCACAAGTTTTGACCGCCATTTGCTTGATCTTTTCGTAAATGAATCAAAAATTCGATGTTGCCTTTACCACCTTTGATTGGCGAATAATCAACTCCTAGGACATTAAAACCAAGCGCTAGTGCCTGTTGCATCGTATGCTCAATTACTGCCCGATGCACTTCATGATCATGAACAATGCCATGTTTGCCTACATTTTCAGGACCAGCCTCAAACTGTGGCTTGATCAAGCAAACAGCATCGCACTGATCTTTTAAAATGTCATACATTGGCGGCATAATTAAATCCAATGAAATAAAAGATACGTCAGTCATAGCAAAATCAGGCAAACCTTGATCAAAATCTTCTGGCTTAGAGTAACGGAAATTTTGCTTTTCCATCACGACTACTCGCGGATCATCGCGCAATTGCCAAGCTAATTGGTTATAGCCAACATCTAAGGCATAAACCATCTTAGCACCATTTTGTAAAGCAACATCAGTAAAACCGCCAGTTGAAGCACCAATATCTAAACAAATTTTATCTTTTAAATCAATACCAAAGACTTTTAATGCTTTTTCTAACTTAAAACCGCCACGAGAAACATACTTCTTGCCATCATCTTTGACATAAAATTTTTCACCTTCAGGAAACTTAGTCCCACTTTTATCGATCCGCTGATGATTATGATCAGAAACCAAACCTGCCATAATTGCTCTTTGTGCAGCGGAACGAGAGTGAAACATACCTTGCTCAGCTAATAAAATATCTGCTCTTTGTTTTGCCATCTATAACACCTTTTGATAAAGATCTAAAAAGCCAGCTAATACTTCACCATTAAGACCGTGCAAGTCATCTTGAGCTTGCTTAATTAAGTCGGTTAATTCTTTGCGACTTTGGTCAATTCCCAATAAAGTTAAAGTATTGTTTTTCCCTTCTTCTTGATCCTTATGAGTTGCTTTACCAGCTTCCTCACTAGTCTCGACTACATCAACTAAATCATCATAAATCTGGTATGAACGACCGAAGATTTTAGCAAAATCAACCAATTTTACTTGTTCAATCTCGCTAGCATCAGCATAAACTGCTGCCATTTCAACACTAGCCTGAATTAAACACCCAGTCTTTAACCATTCCATCTTATTAATGAACTTAGCGTCACCAACAACACTAGCATTGTTAGTTGAATCAATATCTAAATATTGTCCGCCAACCATGCCATTGGGACCAACTGCTTTAGTAATTAATTCTACTAAACGAGCAGATTTACTTCCTTCAGCAATCCATTGAATTCCCATTGGCAATAGTGCATCGCCAGCTAAAATTGCTTCTGCCTCGCCCCATTTTTTGTGACTAGTCAGCTTGCCGCGCCGATAATCATCATTATCCATTGCTGGCAAATCGTCATGAATTAAAGAATAGGTATGAATTAATTCAATTCCGCAAGCAATTCGAATTTCTGGCTCTTCAATCTTTTTACCTAAGGCATTGAGGGTAGCCAAAAATAATAAGGGACGCAGTCGCTTGCCACCAGCCATCACTGAATAAGCCATAATCTGACTAATTTTTTCGTCTTCAACTTCACCAGCTAAATGCTTAGCTAAATACTCATCAATCACTGGTGTCCATTGCTCTTTAAAATAAGTAAATGCTGTCATTGTTATTCCTCTGGTGCAGATGCGTTATTAGGATCTAATTTATGTTCTGTGCCATCACTATCAATTAACTTAGCCACAGTTTCTTCAGCACTATTTAATTTCTTTTCTAAATCACGGCTAATTTTTACGCCTTCTTGAAATTCCTTCAAGGCATCTTCTAAAGGTACGTTACCATTTTCAAGATTTTGTACAATTTGTTCCAAATTAGTTAATTGCTCTTCAAAATTATTCTTCTTTACTGCCATTTTATTTTTCCTTTATCTTCGTAACCACTGCATCAACTTGTCCATCTTTAAAATGCAATAACAAATGATCATCTTGATGTACTTGCTTAACAGAACTAATTGTCTGTCCTTGTTCATCAGTTGAGTAAACAAAACCACGCTCTAAGGTCTTCAAAGGACTATAGTCATCTAACTGCTGCATCACCTGAGCAAATTCATTATGCTTGTTCTTCAAATAGTGTTGCATATTATCAACTAAACGCTTTTGCAAGAACTGCTCCTGCTGCTTCATTTGGTTAACTCTTTTATCCGGGCTAGCACTGAATAAACGTTGTTTTAACAATTGATAGCCTTGATCAACATGAGTAAGCTGATTCTGCATACTATTTTGCAGTCGCTGCTGCAATTGATCAACTTGTTGAATTTGTTGATCATATAATCTAGTAGGCTCGCGCATAATTACCGAATTCTGCACACGACTTAAACGATCACGTTTTGAACGAATGATATTCTGCATACCAGCTACCAACTGACTAGTTAACTGCTTGAGATGAGCAATTTCATCTAGCGTATTCGGCGTAGCATATTCAGCCGCTGCAGTTGGCGTTGCCGCCCGCGCATCAGCAACCAAGTCACACAAGGTAGTATCAGTTTCGTGCCCAACTGAAGAAATTACTGGCATGGGCATTGCATAAACTTGTCGTACAACTTTCTCCTCATTAAATGGCCACAAATCCTCTAGCGAACCACCACCACGACCAATGATCATTACATCATATTTATCGCCCTGAACGGCAATTTGCTGCATTGCTTTTACCAAAGAATCAGCTGCGGTATCTCCTTGTACTTGTGCAGGATACAAATCAATTTCAGCATGAGGAAAGCGCCGATTAGCAGTCACCATAATATCGTGAATAACCGCACCCGAAGCACTAGTAACTACCGCAATTCGATCGGGAAAATGAGGCAAAGGCTTTTTATGAGCAGGATCAAATAATCCTTCCTTGGATAATTTTGCTTGCAATTGCTTTAGTTGTTCATATAAAGCTCCCAGACCAGCTGGTTCCATCTGTTCTGCATAAAATTGATATGAACCTTGTGGGCCATAAACACTAACATAGCCAACAACGTAGACTTTCATCCCTTCTTCGGGCTTAAATTTCACCTTATCAAAGAAAGAACGAAACATTACCACATTAATTTTTGATTTTTCATCTTTTAATGAAAAATACTGATGCGAATTACGCCGATAGCGAAAATTGGATAATTCACCCTGTAAAAAGACTTTGTGCAAATACGGGTCATTCTTAAATTTTTGCGTAATATAGTAATTTAAATCAGTAACCGTTAAATATTTATTCTCGGTCATGTTGTCTCCTAGTCAATTTAACTACTGCTTCCATTAAGAATTGTACTGTAAGTGGACCGACACCGCCAGGGACTGGGGTAATATAGCTAGCTTTTTCTTTCACACTATCAAAATCTACGTCGCCGACCAATTTGCCATCAACGTGATTCATCCCCACATCAACTACAACTGCTCCATCTTTTACCATATCAGCAGTGACTAGAAATGCCTGTCCAGTAGCAGAGACAATGATATCAGCTTGCTTAGTGATCTCAGCCAAATTTTCAGTATAGAGATGACAAATAGTAACTGTTGCGTTTTCTTCCAGTAGCAAAGCTGCCATGGGTTTTCCAACAATATTGCTGCGGCCTATCACTACTGCCTTTTTACCAGCTAACGGAATTTCATAATGCTTCAAAAGAGCAATAATTCCTTCGGCTGTAGCGGGTTCAACGAAATGGTCTCCCATCCAAAGATGACCAACATTAATCGGCGTTAAACCATCAACGTCTTTATTAGGATCAATTCTCTCCAGTAACTCATCTGCATCAATTTGCTTTGGCGCTGGCAATTGTACCATTACGCCATTAATTTCAGGATCAGCATTCAATTTATCAATTAAAGTCAATGCTTCTTCTTGTTTTGTATCAGCCGACAATTGATAAATATCTTGAATAATCCCCATCTTGTCTGCACGCCGTTTTTTTGTCCGGACATAGATCTTGCTAGCAGGATTGTCTCCAATATTTATTACGCAAAAATGTGGTGTTATTCCTTCTTTTTTTAAATTATTAACCTTTTCTTTAAGATTTTGTCCTAACTCATTTGCAAATGCTTTACCATCAAGAATTTTTCCCATTAAATCGTCTCCTTTAGTAAAAAAATAACCGGCAAAATGCCGGCTATTCATCGCTATTAAACAAAGTTTGCTAACATACCATTAATAAATGGCTTTTCTTTAGGCTCAGCAAATTCGTCACATAAATTTAAAGCTTCGTTAACTGCCGCTTTAGCATCAATTTCATCACTATGTTTAATTTCAAACAAAGCAACTTCCATGATAGCTACTACAGTTTGACTTACACGTTCAAGACGCCAGCCTTTTTTTAAATGGCTAGTTAGTTCAGACTGCAAATCTTCACGGTCTTCAAGCACGCCTTCGATCAGTTTCTTAGAGTAGGTAGAAAGCTGTTTTAAATTAAGTGTTGCGACGACTTTTGCTTCAACTTCTTCAGCAGTTAAATCTGGCTCTTGATTAGCCAAATAGACTGCTTGCATAGCAACTTTTCGACTTTCGTGTTGGTTCATTATTTCTCTTCTTCGTCCTCCGGAAACAGCTCTGAAGTAGCCTGTTCAGTTTCGTCTTCATCTTCTGGGAAAACTAAACCTACAACATGAACGTTAATTGCCTTTAATTCAAGGTCTGTCATTTGCAGTAATTGTGCTTTAAGCTTCTTTTGCAAGGTCATTGCAACCTTAGGAACATTAACGCCGCTTTCAAGGTAAACATAGATATCAGCAACTAATTTACCATCTTCATCAACGCCAATATTTACACCCTTGCCGTGATCTTCGCGGCCTAAAACCCAGTTAAGACCTGACTTTAAGCTACCACGCATCCCAGCAACGCCATCAACTTTTTCTGCAGCAATACCCAAAATAACTTCTAGAACACTTGGATCAATTTTAATTTGTTCGCTGTTTCCTTCACCACTTAAGAGAATCTTTGAACTATCTGCCATTTTGTTTACCTCAAATAAACTACTTGTTTGCACGTGATACGTAAGTACCATCAGCAGTGTTGATAGTCAAAACGTCACCTTCATTAATGAAGAATGGTACGTTAACTACCAAACCAGTTTCCATAGTAGCTGGCTTACCACCACCTGATGACGTATCACCCTTGATATTAGGTTCAGTCTTAGCAACCTTCAAATCAACAGTGTTAGGCAATTGAATACCTAAAGTTTCACCTTCGTGCATAATTACGTTAACAACCATGTTTTCCAATAAGTAATTAGCTTCATCGCCAATTTGTTCATTTGGAATAGCCAATTGGTCATAAGTAGAAGTGTCCATAAATACGTAACTTGAACCATCGTTGTACAAGTATTGCATTGACTTAGTTTGAATGTCTGCAGTTTCAACCTTAGCAGTTGAACGGAAAGTATTTTCTTGTACAGCCCCAGTTCTTAAACTCTTAAGCTTTGAACGTACAAAGGCACTACCCTTACCTGGTTTTACGTGTTGGAATTCAATGATGCGCCATAAGTCGTTGTTGTATTGAATAGTTAAGCCATTCTTGAATTCGTTTACTGAAATCATTGTCATATTAAGTCCCTCATTTCTACAATTATTATCTTACCAATCTTGAAGCCTTTTTGCCATAAATACGACAAATTAAATAGCTATTAAAGTGAAATTAGCTCATCTTTAGGCAAAGTTGACAAAGTTTCTGGTGTTTGGTCATGAACTAAGATATCATCTTCAATTCTAACTCCGCCTTTATCTGGCAAATAAATTCCTGGTTCAACTGTGTGAACCATGTTATTTACCAACTTAGTTGTTCTAAATGGCAAGGCAGGTTGACATAATTCATGAATTTCTAAGCCAATCCCATGACCAATTCCGTGACCAAAATATTGTCCATAGCCTTGTTCGGTGATATAATCACGCGCGGCTTTGTCAACATCATGGCCAGTATTGCCCGCAACTGCAGCCGCAATGCCGCGGCGCTGTGCTTCATGCACAATATCATAAATCTTATGCATTTCAGCATCAACTTCACCTAAGGCAACGGTTCTAGTAATATCGGCCGCATAGCCATGATAAAAGCTACCAAAGTCAATGACAATCATGTCGCCTTCAGCTAGTTCCTTGTCACTAGCAACACCATGAGCCCAAGCAGAACGTACGCCAGAAGCTACAATTGTGTCAAAGTCAGGACCATCACCGCCATTAACTTTAAACAAATAGTCTAATTTGGCACCAATTGCACGTTCTTTAACCCCGGGTTTAATCATTGGCAAAATGCCTTTAAAACTCTCCATTGAGATATCGATTGCTTTGCGCAATGCGGCAATTTCAAGGTCATCTTTAATATTACGTACTCGCTCAACCAATTCTTCAACCATCACAAATTCAAGTTCTGGATTTAATTGCTTTAGCTTTTCATACTCACTAGCTGAGACAAACTCGCCTTCAACTAAGACCTTTTTGACATTCATCTTTTTCAAAGCCTTAGTAAGCTCTTCATAATCACTTGAATGCTTCATTACGACATCCATTTCACCTGGTGCCTGAGCCTTAATTTGACCGGCAAAACGAGAATCTGACAACAATACTCGTTCACCACTCGCTGTTAAAATTAGCTGTGCTTCTTCACCGGTAAAATTGGTTAGATAGCGATAATTAGCCTGATTAAAGATAATCAAGGCATCTGCATTTTCTTCTTTAATCAAATCGGTTACGTGTGCAATTCGCTGATTAATTAAAGATAGTAGTTCTTGCTTATTTTCCATCTCAGAAACCTTCTTTTATAGTATATTGCTTTAATTATACCTACTTCTGGAGGGAAAAAGCCATAAAAAAAGACGGGTGGCCTATGCTACTCGCCTTTTTAGGTTAATCTCTGAATTACTTAGCTTCTTCAGCTGGGTATACAGAAACTTGCTTCTTGTACTTGCCAAGACGTTCAAACTTAACAACGCCGTTAACGAGTGCAAATAAAGTGTCGTCTCCACCTTGACCTACGTTCTTGCCTGGGTGAATCTTAGTACCACGTTGACGGTAAATAATAGTACCTGCGTGGATAGTTTGACCGTCACCAGCCTTAGCGCCTAAACGACGACCAGCTGAGTTACGACCGTTGGCAGTAGAACCACCACCCTTGTGGTGAGCGTATAATTTCATACCTAAAATGTTCATATTCATTTCACCTCTGAATTAAGCTTCAATCTTTTCAACTGTAACCTTAGTGTAAGGTTGACGGTGACCATACTTGCTGTGTGAGTGCTTCTTAGGCTTGTACTTGAAAGTTACAACCTTCTTTTCCTTGCCTTGCTTTTCAACTTTAGCAGTTACCTTAGCACCATCTACTAATGGAGTACCAACCTTAACGTCGTCACCATTAGCAACAAGGATAACTTCGTCAAAAGTTACTGAGCTACCTTCTTCAGCATCAAGCTTTTCTACAAATACGCTGTCGCCTTCTGCAACTTTGTATTGCTTACCACCGGTCTTAATAATTGCGTACATTTGTACACCTCCGAAAAAATACTTAGACTCGCCGAACTGAGGTGCTTCTCACATAAGAAGACTTCTGACCCCGAGCCGTGCGGTTGCAGATGTGGAGGTTTCCACAAATACAACTCCTATATCATACAACGCTTTTTGTTTAAGATCAATTATTTTTTCACATTCCCCATTGACCGCCGTGCACTTTAGCCACATTTTCTGTAATGATAAATGCATCTTGATCAATTTCATGAATTTTAGAAATTAAGGGGCCATATTCCCGCGGATCAACTACGATTAGTAATTGCCGCTTGCTTTCATCACTATAGCCGCCTACCACATCATAAATAGTTAGACCTTGATAATCTTCTTTAAGCATATCCTGAATTTGATTCAAGGCAGAATTACTCATAATTCTAACTTGATACTTTTTATCAAACCCGGTTTCTGCATATCGCATTGTAATTGCAGTCACTACCTGTGAAAAAGCAGCTAAGAAAAAGGCATTCCAGCCATCAACAAAAATGTTTAAGAAGATGATGACCATATCAATGCACAAAAGCGTAGTTGCTGGGTTTAAATAAAAATACTTTTTTAAAATCATTGGTGGAATTGTCGTTCCACCACTTGAAGCATTAACCCGGTAAAGTAGCGATACTCCTAACCCCATCAAAGCTCCACCATAAATTACAGCTAACAAACCATTATTAACTGCCTTAAAACTTGGGGTAATCTCCATCAAAACTGGCAGAAGCAAACTCCCTAAGGCAACATTCTTAGTCGTCTTTTTGCCTAAAAAAATCGCTGCCAAAATCAGCATTAAGCCGTTAACGACGAAGACAGTAATCGATCGATTAATTCCCCAAACGGCGTCAATTAAAATTGAAATACCAGTTGAGCCACCGGCTGCAATATTAATTGGCCCATAAAAAAGGTTAATTGACAGTGCAATAATTTCAAGTCCTGCTAAGAATACTAGCCATCTCATCCAGGAACGTTGTTTAATGTTTTTCATTATTAAGCGTCCTTTCTTTTAGTTAGTATTATTATTTTAACTAAAAATCATGCCCTTCCACAATCAAATGCGGCAATATTAATAAATTATTTATTTTTAACTTCCTTATAATCTATTGTTTGCGTACCTTCATATGCTGGCAAACCATTTTCTGCTCGGTAAAGGGCACGTTCAAATGATCGGTAGCCTTTAGATGAAGAAACTGCAAATTTGACGCCATATTTTGAAGCAAACTCTTGAATATTCCAGGTAGCATCATGGGCAGCATAAGCGGTCATTAAGATGACAATGTCTAAATCTTTAATCTGCCGCTCCATCACCTTTTTCTTACCTTCAAAAGCATTGATCGGAATTGGAATTCCATTATAACGAGAAACGATGCCCTCTAAAATCCCTTCATTTTGATTATCACCAATGGCAATTCCTACCCGCTGGTAGTGTAAGTTCATGTCTAGCTGGGTTAATTGCTCTGGTGTTGCTTTTTTCGTCTTATCCTTCTTTTTGTAAGATAAATCAGCTTGCTTAGGCGGATCCACCTGATAAATCCAACGAATCTGCACAGCATCAGCTGGGTTCTTTTTAATACGTACATCCCCTGTATACCAGGCCAAATCAACGATTGATCCATCTTCAAGATGAATATTTTCGCCTTGATAATAGCTGGAATCAACCGGAATTTTAATATCTTTGCCACGAATTCGCAGCTTTTCGCCTTTGATGTTTCTAGTAATAGCTAATTGACCTGTCTTGCCGCGAACCACAGCATAGCGAAATTCCTCAATCGGATCATAATCTCGCGTGCGCAATTTACGATAGCCTACCACACGTAGAATTTCTGCTTCATAACTAGGATTAGTCTGGCTTTCAACAGCTTCGACAATATCGCCGCTCTTTAAGTTTAGCGAGTGAATTTGTGATTCCTTAATGCGATAAACAATCTGACCATTATCATCAATTAAATTGCAACCTGATAAGGCTCGAATAACAGTATAGCGTCGGCCTTTACGATAATCACGTTTAGGCTGCTCTTTTGGTTTCATTGCCTCTTCAAAGATTTTCTTGTTTACAGCCTCTTTAGTCGTTTTCGATTTTTGAATAGCCTGACCCAACTTACCTAGAACATTGCCGTAGTGCTTACCAACTCCTGGTACAAAAGTCAATTTATGCAGTGCTTCCAGTGAGGTTTTCTTAGCAGATTCATCCCCTGGAGTTTCAATTAATTGCGCTAAGCCGGTTAACAATTGTTTAAATTGCTTCAAGTCTGCGTTTCTTTGCGCAATCGACTGGGTATTGGCAATCTTTTTCTTAGGTTGAGTTATCGCTTTAGCATTCGGCTTTTCAGCAGTTCCGCCTTCAGCCATATTAATTATCGCCTTAATGGCATTCAAGCTATTTTCAAGGCTGCGATCATCAGCCTCAGTCTTATTTAAAATTATTTTGATATTGTTTCGATAATCGTACATTATTCTCACCACTTTTATTGTATAACTTACTAATAGTAACGGGAACAATTATACTAGTTTTTCATAGAGCGGTATTAATTCATTAATTGTTTGCTTAATAAAATCTTCCATACTAATGTCTGGCGCTTGCTTGCGAAAAATAAATTTACCAACTAAAAATGTTGCATCCCCTAAACCAGCTTTGAATTCAGCCTGTTTTTGCCGATCATTCAAGTAATCGCGCAACTCAAGATGATCATCAAATTCCGACGCCATCTCACCATTCCAAATACGTCAGTCAGTCAAGTAAAGCCGTTTGCTCCACTCAGGCAAAATGGTAAGTAATTCATTATATTCTGCAGGTCTGTCTTGCCACTGCGCACTCTTATATAATCTTTTTAAAAGAAAACCCTGGTTGATCAAAAATTTGAAACATTTCCTCTGTTAGTTTAGTCATTCCATGATCCTTTCTAGGTAAGTTTTTTTGTACGTACGTTCTGAATATCAAAATTATACCAAACGAGTTTTCTGAAGAAAAGCGAACAAAACAAAAAACAGGCAACTTTTATATTGCCTGTCTTTAATCAATTTTATGTGTTTGAATTAGATATTGCCTTTTCCGCTTACGGTCAACGACTTCACCGAACAATGCGACAGCTGCACCTAATGCCATTGCAGACAAGCCGAGCAAGCCAGTCTTATCGTCCTTTTCGCCAGTTTGTGGCAAAGTCTTGGCATTTTCTTTATCGCCTGCAGCAACTGCATTAGTTCCGTTAACGTCGGCACCCTTAGCGCCTGTATTAGTAGTGAATCCATTATTCATGCTTTCACCGTAAACGCCTGCGTTAGAGTTGTAACCCTTCTTCTCGCGAGCATCAAGACCTTCACCGTGAACACCGCTATTGGTTGCCCATGGATTTTCGGTCTTAGCTGCCTTCTTGGTTACATTCTTCACCGTCTTCTTGATAATTGCTTTCTTAGTATCATCCTTCTTAATGTGTTTCTTTTGTGGCTTCTTAACTTCAGGTTCCTTCTTAGGTGGTTTAGTCTCTTCTGGCTTGTGACCTTCTGGAGCTGGTGGAATTACTGGAGGTTTATCATCATCACTCGTATCAGTTGAAGTCTTAGCAGTAATTGTTACCTTAGTAGAAATTTCTACTGGATCTTGGCCTGGAATAGTAACAATTACGTGACTGTCGGTTGTACCTGGTGTCTTAGGATCAGGTTCTTCGCCTTGCTTCCAAGTTACCGTAGTACCTTCTAGCAATTTATCTGGAGTCTTAGTATAAATTACTTTGCCAGTTGGCTTGTCACCTTCGTACTTAACTTCGGTAGTTGTAGTCTTACCAGAAGTAGTTACGACTTCTGGATAGTGAGGTTCGTATACATCATTGTCCTTTGGAGTTTCAACTGAGTAAATTACCTTTACAGTTGAAGAAGTATCGCCTGGTTTGACAACTAATTCTTCAATTTCAGCAACTTGTTGATTACTAACATAAGCGTGATAAGTCTATCCGGAGTTGAGAACTTGCTTAAAACAGCTTCAGACTTGTCCAAATCACTGTAGCCGTAATGAAGTGAACGCCATCAATATCACCAGTAAAGTCTGTTGCGACCTTGCCAGTTACATCATCAATGACAGCTGAGCGACTAAAGTCAGCGCGTTGGACATTTGAATCATCTCTGTACCATCTGGGTTTGAGATGTCAATTGTTCCAGTTACATGACTGAACATATCCTTGTAAGCATCCTTAGTTGGATCAACACCATGATCACCTGGTTTAACTACATGAGTTGCATGTGCAATAGTTACCACAATGTCAGCTGGGTAAGCACCGACAATCTTCCAGCCCTTTGGCATGCCACTCTTAATAGTTTCAGCAGAAGGAGTTGCTGGTTTATCAGAAGTAAATGTGCCAGTGATTTTTACAGGAGTTTCAGTTGCAATTTCATTGCCCTTAGTATCCTTATAAACAATGCGTTAAGTAAAGTTTTTAGTCTCTGGAGTTGGTGCAGCATTCTTAGTGTAAGTAATAGTTACACTAACAGCTGGTGTGTCAACCGTGACATCGTTATTAGCTTCAACCTTGGCTTGACCTGGAGTGTAACCAGATACTGTTGATGCATCAAATTCATCCCAAGTACCAGTAGTTTCGTTCAACTCACCAGCAATGTGCCATACAGTGTTGTAAGTGGTCTTACCATTAGTTGGATCAATGTAGCCACCGTTACCATTTGCATCTTCATTAGTGAAGTGAATAGTTCTTGCCTGGCTCCTTAACAGTGATGATCCGAGTGACACACTTGTTCATCCCGTCGTCAACGCCATCTTTGCCTGGCTTATAAGGAACTGGCGTATCACCATTCTTATGATAATCAACAATAACAGTGTAGTTTGTTACAGGTTCGCCATCCTGCAAAGCTGATTGAGCCGGAACAAACTTAGCGCCATTCTTATCTTCAAGGGCCACGTTAGCGGTTGGAGTATATCCTACTGCAAGTTCTTCACCCCTGTTGTTCTTAGAAACATTAACTTCATCTTGTTGCCTACAATATTGGACTTCCATTCACTGTAAGTAGTGTATTCATCTTCAGATTTACCTTCAGCCTTCAAAGCTTTATCAACAGTCTTAGTTCTGTAAAGATCTACAGTTTGTGGAATTTCTTGGTCTTTTTGTCCTGGTACTGAAATGACTACAGTCCGAGTTACCTGACGACGAAGATTAGTGTTGTCTTTATTCTTATCATCAAGACCACTCTCGGTGTCCTTCTTGTGTTCAATGTAAACAGTTTGATCTTGAATAGGAGTTGAACCAAATGAAATTGCTTCTGGAGTTTGAGTTCCTGGAACAATTGTCCATCCCTCTGGTACGACTAACTTAGTTATACCTTCAGCACCATCTTGACTTAACTTAACAGTTTCACCGGTCTTACCATCAACAGTCTGAGTCTTTACGATATCAGTATGATCTGCATTGTTTACAAAGTAAATTTTAGCTGTTTGATCATTTGCAGTGTAGTTAATTTCAACGCTAGCATCCTTATCATTGGATGAAACTTTGCTTAGCATCAACCTTAGTTGGGTTTGCAGTGTAGCCTGGTACTACACGAGCATCAAATTCAGCCCAAGTATCTGAGCCAACTGCATGCCAGTCATTCTTCGTAGTCGTCTTTTTACCGTTAGCATCAACAGTAGTGTAACCTGCATTACCCTTGTCATCCTTACGAGTGAAGTGAACAACTTGTGGTTCAGGCTGAACCTTACCAGTTACAGAATCTGGATAGTTAACTGTGATCGTACGTTTGATGTATTCATCCATACCATCAGTTACGCCATCTTTGCCCTGTTTATATGGAACTGGAATAGTAGTTTCCTTGTAAGCAACAGTTACAGTGCTGTCCTTGGTTGTGTCTGGATCAACAGTAACTTCATCAATTGAAGTTACTGTCTTGCCATCAGCTGTCATCGTTGGTGTGTAAACTGAACCATCTTTTTCAGTAATAGCAGGCGTATCTACTGCAGTCCATTTATCAGAGCCTTCTGCAGTCCACTTATTGTAAGTTACCTTACCAGTTACTAGATCTTTGTAACCAATGTGATGGTCACCATCTTCACGGGTAAACTTGACTTCTTGAGTTTGACCCTTATAAGCATCTCTTTGACCATCTGGGACACCAGTAAAGGTTACTGTACGAGTAATAGTCTTCTATGCTGGGTTAGTATCGTCAGCATCAACTGGAATATTGCCATTCTTAGTGTAAGTTACAGTAACATCAGTACCATTCTCTGGCATACCATCCTTAGAAACTACAACATCGACATTTTCAACCTTAGCAATTGATGGGGTGTAGCCAGTGAATGAAGCAATTTGGTCAAATTCTGGGAACTCGGCATTCTTGCCGTCAGCAAGCTTCCAGTCGTTACAAGTTACATCACTTGTATCATTACCAGTAACATCAACGTTGTGGTAACCGTCACGAACATAATGAACTGTTTGAGTTGCTGTCTTAGGTGTTTCAACAGCTTTGCCATCCTTGTCGGTTACACCAGTAACATTATATTTAATGTTATGAGTTACATAAGATTAGTGTCGTCATTTTCCTTACTATCTGAAGTTGAACCATGACTACCAGTCTTGAAAGTTATCGGAACATCAAACTTAGTGCCGTTATCAAAAGTAAATTCAGCCGTGCCACTCATGTGATCTGCATCAAACTTGCCATTAGTGCCTGGCATCCCGTTCTCAGCCCAAACATCCTTAGTTACGTTGCCGTTCTTGCAAGTCTTGCCGCTAATACTATCTCTATCAAGGTAAGTCTTGATGGCATCTGCAGTAGTTGGAACATTACTCTTGTAGTTAACTGAAATATTTTGCTTACCAGTTGCACCGCGGAAGTTGAAGTAAACGTTAGATCATGAGTTGTAGCCATCCCATGCCAAGCCTAACTTGTTCAAAGTATTGTAGTCCGTAATTTTGACATTGTAACGGTACTTAGAGTTGCCTGAAATGCCGTCATCTGAGCCAGTTATTTCTTCACCACTATCAACTAAAGTGTCACCAGTCTTAGACTTAAAGTTATCAGCATTAGTGTTTAACTTGTAGTTATCTTGCCATGCTAATTGAATATTAGCAGCATCAATCGTATCGCTACTATCCTTGTCGCTTACATAAGTCTTACCATCAGCACTCAAAGTGTAAGTAGCAGTCTTATTGTACTTGCCAGTTGCTCTATCCCAATCATATCTTTCAATTAAACTGTATAGGAAGTTCTGAGCATCAACACTAGCATCGCCAGTAGTCTTGTGAACATCAAATGGTGTCTTAATAAACTTGGTCATCGTTTGATCACCATAGTAAATATCTTCACCATTCTTATTGTGTTCCTCGCCAGTTACGCTAACTGGAACATTGGTTGTGCCCGTAGTGCCGTCCTTATAAGTTACTTCAACTGGAACACTGAATGTACCAAGTGGAGCATCCTTAGTTATAGTAGCAGAAGCCTTACCAGTCTTTTCATCAACTGTAATAGTTACTCCGTCTGGAGCTTTGAAGCCATCAGTTACGTTAACAGTAACTATCTCCGTCTTTTTCGTACCATCTGGGTATTCAACTTCAACGCTACCTTTATGAGGACCCTTGGTAGAAATATCCGGCTCCTTAGTCCAAGTTACCTTAAATGGATAGCCGTCAACCGGATCCTTACCACCATTATTCAAGTTCATAATTGCAGAAGTTGGATTTGGTACTTTAGTACCTTTACCAGTTGTAAGCGTAGTTACGACAGGTGGATTGTTAACAACAATATCAGTCTTTACAACTTCGCTAGAATCATCTGGGTAAGTTTTCATCAGTCTTCTTACCTGGAGTCTTAACGTCGTCGCCAATCTTGTCAGGATCATTCCATTCAAGCTTAGTACTTGCTGGCAACTTGGTTACATCGGGATCAACCTTATCAGTGTCCTTGTTAGTTACAGCACTTGGAGCATCTGGAGTAGTACTCTTGTCAGTTGAAACTTGCTTGGTAATTGGTTGACAATTGTCAGCTTGACTAGCAGTAACTGTATACGAAACTGGTACATCAAGTGTTGAACCATCAATAAAGTGAATTGTTGCAGTCGTATTTCGCTTACCAGTTGTTGCAACGGAAGGAGTCTGATCATCTTTCCAAGTTACATTAGAAACCTCAGAATTATTATCCTTAGTCAAATTAGCGATATCAACTAAAGAAGCTGGATCTGAAAGTGAACTTACTACATTATGAATTGCAGTACCTTCAGCCTTAGTTTTTGCATCCCCTAAGGTTAAATCAGCTGCAGTGTTAACCGTGTTAGTAATCTTAGATGCATCTGAATCCTTGCTGAAGGCGCCTCAATTGTAGTGGTCTTTGGCTTTTCGTCAGCAAACACATTAGTATCGATATTATCTTGGCTACCATCTGGATAAGTTACAGTAATATTTTCGGTGTACTTACCTGGAGTCTTAATGTCGCTTGCAGCTTGATTAGGAATCAGTCTAAGCATAAGTTGTCTTGGCGTCCGGCTTAGCAGAATCGGTGATCTTGTCTAAGTCAGCAGTATTTTTAATACCATCCTTTGCGCCTGGCGTAGTGGTGGCATCAGTCCAAACTTTAACATCTTGAGCGACAAGTGGAATAGTAATGTTCAACGGAATATTCACAAAGTCAATTGAACCATCTTGGTAAGTTACCTTTGCCCATGCAGACTTATCCGTAGTATCCAAGTTACCAGTTGGGCTGGTTGTGCTAACGAATTGCCGTCTTGATCGAGCATCTTCTTATTCCATTCATTAGCATCATCATTTGAGCTGTACCAAGCAACACTAGAAATTGATGATAAATCAGTAGTCTTACTACCATCTAATTCAATTAAATCTTTAATACCATCCTTGGCAACTAAATCATTTAACTTCTGATCTGTAGTACCTTTAATAGTTTGGGTTTCAGGTTGATACTTATCAGCATCAGTAACCGCCGTTTTATCATCTAATAACTCAGAACCCATTGCTAAACGTAGTAATGACGCCTTGAGCTGAATCCTTAGAAGCCTTTTGACTACCATTGTATTGGAATGAATTTAAGCCTGATTGACTGGTAGCCATAATCACAGATCCATTTGAATGTAAGAACTTAGGGTCGCCAGTTGCGTTTTGTGGTGCAGTTTTACTGGCAGCAGTAAAGCCGAAGCCTGTATTGTCACCCCAGTTGTTCATGGAGCTTGCATTCTTTACAATCCAGGTCCAGCTTGGCGTTTCTGACTTATTTGCCTCATCCCCCTGAGCAATAGGAGATTGAGTAATAGTTACACCGTTGGGTTGACCCTCAAGGTAAACTAAGTCACTACCGTTCTCTGGCAGATCATTATTACATTGCAAGTTCACATATCCAGGATTAGTAAAGTTAAGGTGGGAAGGAACACTTGAGCCTGAAACATAAATCATCCTTAAATTAGTTTGATCTTCAGAATCTTGTAAGTCTAAGGTAGCTCCTTCATTTACCTTAACAGTAAAGTTTCCTTTCAAAAGACCTGAAGCACCTGACCCCATTGAGATTATTGGGCTCATAGAATCAGCAGTTGAAGTACGCACAACCTTAATTGACCCATTGTCGTTGATAGTGTTGGAATCGGTATTTGTCAAGTTGCCAGCATAGCCAACACCGATTGAAAGCACACCGTACTGACCACCATCAAAGGTTCCAATCGATTTACCGCCAGTTTGAACTTGAGCGGTAATAATATCAACGTTGCCAGTCTTGCCAACATTCATATTACCAGCAAGTACTGCAATTGAATGGCCAGCACCCATATTCATGTTTAAGTTATCGTCAACATTAACAGTACCGGTAATCGCATTAGTAGTTACAATAGCCTTAACATCCTTGCCACCAGTAATGTTTAAAGTAGCACCGTCCTTGATGTTCATTGAATACTTGCTTATTACATTATTTTCAGAAACATCATCTTGCGCAGTACGAACAGCAGCACCACCATATTGCAAGTTATATGATGATGTTTGTGGCATATTAATGGTAGTAGTGCCATCTTCAACAGTAATGTAACCTGCAGAAATAGCATTTCCATCATCACCAGTGGGGGGGTAGAACCACCGGTGTAACCATTGCTAGTTAGGTTATTAGTTCCTTTAAGAACTAAAGTATAAGCTTCACCATTAATATCAGCTGAACCTGCCCAATTAGTCTTAAAGCCACTAATAATTGGACGATCAGTCACATTGGCATTAACATTATTGAAAGTAACCTTAATGTTCTTTTGGTTTTCTTCACTTACTGCCGCATTATCACCAGCACCAGCCCATGCACTACCAAAGTAAATTGGACTATATTGGTGACCGTCAAAAGTATCTGCATTAGTATTGATATTGTCAAAGGTGATATCCCAATTTGGATGATCTGCGTCTTGATTATTGTTGTTAAACTTTAATGAATATTTGCCAAAGTTTAACGACATCAATATTGCTAGTCAACTTAATTTCGTTAACATTTGTATTATTTAATGCATTAACAAAGCTTGACCAATCGCTGACCTCTGATGTATTTGACGTCTTAGTGTCAACATCTTCCAAAGTGGCTGCTTTAAGTTGAACAGCTTCAGGAAGTTGAGCCATTTCATTTTGCAACTCTTCTGCGGCTTTTTGTGCATCATCTTCGCTTATTTTGCCAGCTTCAAGTTGAGTTTCTAATTTTTCATATTTAGCTTCAAGACTATCAAGAGTTGCATTATCAGCTGCGGTTGTAGTTTCGTTAGCCTTTTTATTTTTAGTATCTGAATTTACATCTGGAGTAGTCCTAGCGTTGTCTACAAAAGCCTCGGTGTTACTGCCTTTCTGACTAACTGAATCATTTTTCTTTAAATCAGTTTCAGTTTTTGACTTATTGGCCTTAGTTGTTGAAGTTGGTGTTTCAGATGATTTAGACGTCTCAGAATTATTATCTATAACAGTACTTTCAACTTTTTTAGTAGATGATGAATTTAGTACCTCCCCATCTTCGATTTTTTGTTTCTCGTTATCTTTAGACTGGCCTGCTTTATTAGTAACACCAGTGCTGTTTTTATTACTCTCATTTGTCCGCACAGTAGCATCATTTTTCACATCAGCCTTAACGCTCTGCCCATTTGCCATCCCAAATATGGGCCGATCAGAACAGACGCAGCGCCAACCGTAAATTTACGGATGGAGAAGCGTTCTGTTTTAGGTTCCATCTTGCGCAAACGTTCATTAAAATTGTTCTTTGACAACATATTTAGCATCCCTTACTAAATAATCACTAATCTAGATACAAGCAAGCTATTAAATAACGCATTTGTTTTCACATTCTATAAAAAATAATTAATATCTACATCAGTCTTGTCTTTTATGTACATATTAATCCTATCATGTTAGCAAAATAAAACAAGCGTTATTCATACCACTAGTAACTGATACTACGCATATTGCGAGATATTCTATTTTTAGAGCACTAAATAATTGCAATACAACAATTTAAATATACCATTATTGTATTTATATTTATCTTCACAAATTATAATAACAAATCAGTCAAGAAAATTTCTTATATGCAAAAACAGGCAGCGCTTTTTACACGTTACCTGTTCTTTATATTTTTAGACTAATAATTCGATTAATTCTTACGTTTCTTGTCTGTTCCAGCAAATCCAAGCAAACCTGCAAGAGTGGCAAGAACTAAGCCTGCAATACCCAAGCTAGACTTACTTTCTTCACCAGTTTGTGGTAGAGCTTCAGTCTTCTTAGCATTAGTTGAAACAACTGCAGTTGACTTAATTTGATTGTCAGCTTTATTTTCAACTTGACTCACTTTGTGAGTAGACTTCTTAACTGCTGTAGCATGTGGAGTTACATTTTTCACATTAGTTTGTTTCTTGTTTTGTCCTTCGTGCTTCTCTTGCCCATCGTGATGATCTACCTTTTCTGGCAAAACTGAGCCATTATTTTGCTTGTCATCATTAGTTGGTGCAGCTGGTTGCTCTGGCTTTACCGATGTTTCTGGCTGAACCTCTGGTGTTGGTTGAGACTCAGGTTGAGGTTCAGGCTTTGGTGTAGGTGTTGCATCTTTTTGAACGTAGTAAACATAGTTAATGTCCTGTGTCCCCATTTGCAACTGAACGCCGGTAACTACCTTACCGTTTACAACAAATTGTCCTGTCTTAAAGTTCAAGTATGGTACAGGATTACCTTGCTTAGTGCCTTCATGATAGCCCTTGGGTAACTTAAGCGGTGCTTGATCGAACCAGGTCCAATCACTCGGTACCCAAAGTGCTTCATTAGGTGCCTTAGCAGAATCATAGAGAACATCATTGGCATCTTGATCAATAATTTTCTCTGTCACCTTATGCAAATTTGCATAGTATACAATGTCAATCATTTCATTAGATTGACCATTGCCAAAGAGATCAGGAGTCTTGCTAAATGCTGCACTGGAGTCAATTAAACCTGGATTGGTAATCTCAGTTCCATTATTGAACTTCTTCCAAGCTGCTTCATTGCCTTTTTCTGGAACATAGCTTTGACCAACTAGTTTGGTAATCTCTTTACCATCTTCCTTACCATTATTAACTGCCAACGCATCCTCAAATGCTGCATCTGAGACAATGTCTTTGCCATAAGTTCGACGAATACCAAAATTATAACCTTCAACATATGGTGTTACAATTCCAGCTGTTAAATCAGACATTGCTGAAGAAGCATCCTTATTAATTCTCCATTCAGTTTGCCCTTGTTTATTCTTATATTCATCAAGTGATAATTTGATGACTTGCTCTTGAATTGGCAATACTTGACTATTTTCACCTTGACGATAAGTGTAAGTGTAAACTTCTTTATCATTAAGATAATATTGGTACCAAGTCCGCACAGTTCTAGTAAAGGTCTTAGTTTGACCAGTCTTTTGCCATTCGTTGAAGTGAATGTTAAAGATCGTCCCTACGGGTGCCGTTGCTGTATATTCTGGCAAAGTCTGACTAGTTGGATCTTGCTTAATCTCTTGATTCAATTTTTGGAACAGAGCAGTGGCTTGGGCCTTATCTGTACTATCAAAGGTAGTTTCAGCACTCGTGATTTCTGGGAAATAGTTAGACAAATCAGGCAATTTTTCTGGATAACCTGTCTTATTATTATAGAACTTGGCATTCTTAAAAAGATCTGCTAAATTCAATGAATCAAACTTTACGCTTGTCCATACTTTATTTCCTTGCTCGTCTTGATAGCCAGTAAAGTCTTTCCTAGCTACAACTGCACTGTATTCAGCGCTACCATCAGTTTTATCGTGACCTGGAAGATAGATGTTTACTCGTTCAGTTTGATAATCTTTAATTGCCTTATAAAAATCAATCCGATACGTAGTACTAATTGGTTGAGAAATTGAGTATGCTGGCAAATCAGATGTTAAGCGGTTCTTTGAAACTATCTCGTCTAACTCGTCTCTCAGCTTAGCAGCCCTTTCTTCTGAAGCCATTCCTTCTGTGTGCTCAGTCATTACTTGGGTAATTACAGGAACATAACCTTGATCTAACCAAGTTTGATAAGGAATATCTTGGCCTTTTTTTCCAGTAGCTGTATAAGTAAAGTCGCCAGATTTAAGTAAAGTATCAATATTCTTAGATGAAAAGCCGGCTTCACCCCACGCAACATCGCCGCCAGCAGACTTGACACCGGTCATGTTCTTCTTCTCTACTGTTTTGTAATAACCATTTGATGAATCTTGCGCATCTGCAGGACCATAAACAAAAATTTCTTCTTCAGCAGTATCTGTATATTGCTTAGGTGCAGTAGATTTCGCAGCTGCAGGTGATTGCTGAGCCTTAGTTCTTACCTCACGCTTAGCTGTATTATTGGTGTCAGCTTGATTGTTCGTTGGTTTAACCGTTGGCATTTGTGTTATAGGTGTAGTATCAGTTGAAGCTTGTTTTTTCTTATCTGAACCCTGCGTAATTGCAGAAGTTAGTGAAGTAGCAGTTGACGGCTTGTTATTATCTTGAGCTGCCGTCTGGTCACCCTGAGTTTGTTGTCCTGGTGCCTTTAGTGTTTCTGTTGTTTGAGCATCAGCAGTGTCAGCCTTAACAGTTGCACCATTAGCCATGCCAAAAATAGTGAAGCCGATCAATACTGAAGCGGCACCTACCGTAAATTTACGAATTGAAAAACGCTCTTTTTTCTCATTCATTTTACGTAAATGCTCTTGGAAATTGTTTTTGGATAACATTTCATTTACTCCCTTTTCTTCTACTTACTCACACTCTTTTGTGTTGCTACAGTTAGTATAACATTTGTTATCTATGAAAGCAAATCTATCAAAAAGGATGCCGCTATTTGCGACATCTTAGGAGAATATTTTGCTGAAAAGCTTATTTAATCAGTCTTACTGATAAATTTCAGTTGCTAATTTGGTGATTTTATCGAGATTAAACACATAACCAAACCTGCCCATTGCATCATGAATCGTAGTTTGAAGATCCTTGCCTTAATTCTTATTAAATTCAATGAAGCTTCTAGCATTCTTTTCTGTGTTGTTTTCGGTTGCCTTTTCAGCAGCTTTCTTCAATTCGTAGTCGTACTTGTCCATGTCTTGCACCCACTTTCCGCTACCAACATAATTTTCAAGATCTTTTTGCAATTTCTTCACGTAATCATCCGTTTGATTGGAATCGCCTTCCATGTAATCCAAAACATCGTTGATCGGTGCATCACTGTCTCGGATCTCTTTGGAATTGAGAATCTTGACGTGCAGTCCAATTTTGATCTCAATCGACCTAGTCTTCTCGTCAAACATTTTAAAATCATAGCAGCTTTCGTTTCGATAATATGAATCAAACGTACAAAGAAAAACTACGTATGCATTTTTAAGTTCGGAATAATTTTGCTCCGACTGCAAAGTGTATCAAATCAGATTGCCGATATAATATCGCATTCGCTGTTCTAGGTCTCCGTCATTTTTTCGCCGTATTTCGAAATCAAACACACGGCCCTGGTCATCCCTGGCCCAAACATCGAGCCGGATGTGCTCAGCTTTGTAAGCCGTCTTGCCGTCATATTGTGTAAGCACCTCAGTATCTTTGCTGTCTAACTCGGGATAGGCACGGCGTAACAATTCCATACAGTTTTCTTTCTTGCCCATTACGTGATCGAAGACTAGGTCGTCAGTGATCAAAGGATATTCTTGTTTTTCCTTACCCAAATTCTACTTCATTTCTAGTATTTTCTCAGCAAAAATACCCCTCCAATATTATCTATTACACAAAAAAGTGGCAAAATTTTTTGGAAAATGAAAATTTATTTTTAGACGAAAAAAGAGTGTCGCTTGCGCGACATCTCCCCCGGAAAATTAATCTAACTTTGCTTCAAAAATTCTTCTAGTTGCTTGTCAGAGTAGACATTGCCATATTTTTGCTTGAGTTGTTACAAAATTTGCTGGCTAGTACAACCTACATCTTTCAAAGAATCGATCAAATTAAGGACGCCAGTTTTAAGACCTTTCTTTAGGCCTCTTTCTTCGCCCTTCTTCAATCCTTTCTTTTCACCCGCTTGCTCACGCTCTAACATTCTGGTTTCAAAGTCCATAATCGTGTCCCTCCATTCTGGGTCAGCGTTCATTGATTTAATACGCTCCCGCGCTTGATCAAAAAGTCTATCGTCGCTCACCGGCAAATCTTTCATCAGTCTGACCAAATTAAGTAATGTGTCAGTCTCGGTTCCGTCGGGAACTCCGTTTAAATTAATTATAATTTTAGTCAAACCGTCTGCCTTAGTCAAAAAGAAAAGACGACTCACACTCGAGTCGTCTTTCATCATCAAGTTAACTAAGCTCTCCACTCGCCACCTTGGCCATAAGTGTGCTTACCTAATTCGTTGATAATTACGTGAATGTGTTCCTTAGGTGCGCCGGTGTTTTTGTGCACTACTTCAGTGACATCCTTCATTAAGTTGGTAATTTGTTCGTCTGAACGGCCTTTGATCAATTCAATATGTACAAATGGCATAATTTCGTCCTCCTGTTTTTGCTTTTATTATAATACAGAACCATACATTTCCCTACTTCAATTCAAAATTCAGCCGCACTGGATTATGATCTGCAAATTCAAAATCAGTACTGATTGTTGCGCGCACATTTTTTGACACAATAAACCCATCACAAATGGTCATATAATTGATCTTCGGATCATACTTCATGTCTGTCGCCCGTACTGTGGATACTTTTTTCTCGATTTGTCGCTTTCACCATAGTAAAATCCTTTGGCAGCATCCCCTGATCCAGAACCGACACCCAGCTCGGAATCTTCTCCTGATGTTCGAAATGCGTCATCATATCCTTACCCAGCGCATGATTGAAATCGCCACCAACAATCACATAATTGCCAGCCCGATACTCATGCTCCATCACAGAAGAAATCAGCTTCATCTGCGCCTTGCGCATCTTGCCACCCTTATCATAGGACGACATGTGTGAATTAATCATCATCAAAAATTTACCATTTTTTACTGGAAAACACATCACGACAAAACAACGATCTAAGTCGACAAATTTTTCAATTGAGCCACTTGAGACCGGATATTTTTTCGCTCGGCACTAGACATGTGATACTTGCTCATGCTCAATAATCCTGAGCGCACCGTGCCATGCGGATTATTCAGCGGCACCGCCAAGTAAGCGGAGTGAAAATTGCTGGCAAAAACGTGATTCTCATTAGGAAAAGCTTCTTCCATGCGTTGAACCTGATTAACATGGTAGGAACGGGTAGAATTGATATCTATTTCTTAGAAAAACATAAAATCCGCGTTCTGCTTTTTCATCGTCTTGATCACACCATTAGTCGAAGTAAGCACTGCCTTCTTAGAAATCGCCGTGCCGCGTTTTCCCTGCAGTTTTTGATGGTCGAGGATACGGTAATAATAGCAGCCAAGTAGGCATAATAAATGCCGAAGATGACCCAACATAAAATGATTATGCTCAAAATACCAATGCCGATGCGTTTTGAAATTTTCATATATTCTTGTTCCTTACAAAAGGCTATGATACATGAAAAAAAGCCCAAGCGTAAACTTGGACTTAGTATTTGAATTCTAAGTTAGTAGAAAATGTTTTTTTACTGTGCTCCGCTAAAACGCACCGCCGCCACTGCCGCCACCAAAGCCACCGGACGATCCACCAGAGAAGCCACCGGAGCCGCCAGATACTGATGATGAACCAACCGACACGCCCGATGAAAAGCTGCGTTCGAAGCTATGCTCAAAACTGTCGTTTCCACTATTGTAAAAGCCACCGTAAAGCAGAATTGGCGCAGCATCTAGCTCATCCGCAAATTCGATCTTGAGCTGCTTTAACACCTTTTTCGACAAACCAAAGGCAACCGCGTATGGCATAATATCTTCCCACAGAATCAAGTCACCGACATCCTTCATCTTGAAGCGACCAATGTCGTCAAGCATCTTTCGAAAGCCGCGCACTTGATCAGTCTTCAACGCACCTTTTTGCGTATAGATGCTGATTCGGCGACTGTCAACAATGAAAGCCGCAATTTCCAACACGATTAAAACTCCGCCGCAACCTACCACAGCGTTAGGCACCTCTGTTGCTGTCATTAACGCAAAAATTCCTGCAATCACGCTGACAACTAGTCCTAAAATCATGCTACCACGGGATTTGCTACGCTGTCTTTTCAATTTTTCACGCAATAAACCTGCGTCCTGCACCTGGTTATACTGATCATCACGCCATTTATCAAACTGCTTACCCAACTTTCTCGAAGTATAATCGCGCAATTGCTTAGTCGTGAATGACTGACCATCACCCATCTTTTCAAAAATGAACTTGAGTAATGGATCATTCAGCACAGCCTCATCTTCCAACGTAATGCGGTAATTCGTCCGCTTCAAATGTTTAGTCTGATAGCGTTCTAACTTGATTTTATGCTTACCTGCCAATTGCATTAAATACGCGGTAAATGCTTGCACATTTGGTTTATCTGCTTCATCTAAAATCTGTGCTGCTACTGGCGAAACAGTGGGAATTTCATAATTATGACCTAAATCTCGCTCTTTTTTCGGTTTAACGCCAATCTTTTTACCAAAAAATCCTCTAATCAACACAGCTAAACCAGAAATAGCGGAAACTATTACTAAGCTCCACCCCAGCCACTGTCAGCGTTGGCGACGCCTATTAGCTTCTCTTGCCAGTTGAGCTTCCTGTTTTTCAATTGTTTGCTTTTTATCCTGATCAACAAAGTTTTTGTTAGCACTAGTTACTGCAGTTGGAAAAATTGCATGTACTTCAACACCGCTATCACCCGCCACATCGTCGGCAGTCATAATAATCTTGCCCTCCCCAGGCAAAACCTGCGTATAACCACTCAGCGGTCCATGCGCCCAAGCCTTTAGTCCTTTAACTCTACCTGGGAAAATCACAGTAGCACGCACATAGTCAAGATCGGTATCCCAGCCATTACCGATAATCTTGAAATTCAGTTCGGCCGTGTCGCAATAGTTAGTAATTGCATTGTGAATCATATAAGAATATTCAACCTTAACTCGCTCGTCTTCTCTAATTCGGTGATAAACCTTGAAGCGGTAAGAATTGCCGTTCTTTTGCAACTCATAAGTATCGTTCTTGCCTGTAGTCGAAGCAACGGCAGTCTTACCATCAACCTTGACCTGAATATTGCTTAGCTTTTGTTTCTCATTTAGATTTTGCCGATAAAAAACACCGCGCGCATCACTATCAAAAGAATAATCAACTTGGCGATACATCGTCAACGAGCCATCTTTGTTGACGCGTGCAGTAGCTTCTACATTATTAATATCATAATCTACATCAGCTCTGACCTGCTGCGAAAATATTAATAGACAGCTCAATAACCCCAATAACGGCACAAGATAATACTTCTTTTTCATACTTTATCCTTTTGTAAAAAATCATCGATCAACTTAAATGCCCGCGTTTGGTACTTCCCTTTGAAATCATGCCCAACATTTTTGAACAAATACAACTTAGAATGCTTAAATTTCTTATTAGCCTTAATCGAATAAGTATCTGGAATAATCAAATCGCTAGTGCCGTGCATAATTAAAACCGGACCGTGATATTTGGTAGCTTGTTGCAAGAGATCATATTTGAATAATTTGGCAAAATAGGCTTGGCCGATCGTAAAACCAAATAAATTAACTTTATCGGGTACTTGCTTTGCTGATTTAAAGGCAGCTTGAGCATAATCCGTAATCGAGAAAGCTGGATAAAGTAAAATTAGTGATTTTACTGCTTTAGGCGATTTAGCAGCTAACATTGCGGCAACTGCGCCACCTTGGCTTTCACCTAATAAAGATACTTGATTGCGATCAACATCTGGTCTGTTTCTAACCGCGGTCAAGACTGTTTGCAAATTTTGCTCTTCCGTAAAAATCGACATATTTTCTTGCGCTACACCAGTACTTTGACCATTTTTAGCGCCACCAGGAAAGTCAAAAGCATAGGCAACATAACCTTGACTAGCCAAATTTTTAGCATAATTAGCTAAATCACGATAATTTCCGGCTAAACCATGAGCCAAAACAACAGCCTTTTTCTTACCTGCTAAGTTTTGTGGTAAATACAAATGACCATAAAGATCAACGCCATCTTGTTGGATACGCCATACTTGCTCTGACACTTGATATTTAGCCTGCTTTTTCTTATTTTGTCGATGCTTTACTACTTTAACTGTTTTAACAGTTGATTTGGCTTTTTTCGGCGCTGAGTTCTGGATTGTGCATCCCGTCAAAGTTAGCGCCATTAATATTATTGTTAAAATTCTTTTTTTCAATTTAATACATCCTTATTAATAGTATTCAGGCGTTTCCTGAATACTATTAATTATACAAAAATTAGCACAAAAAAAGGAATTAAACCTTCAAGCTTAATTCCTTCTTGTAAAAACAAATTTTTTATTTAAAAATTGGCGGCCTTCACATACATATTGCGACCAATGCGGTAGTAGCTCTTGCCGTTAATATGGATGCGAGAGCCGTAAGTCTTAATTGGCGTACCTTTTCTGAGTAATCTCCAGTTAGCCCGGTAGCCTTTATTACTGTAAATATAAGCATTGTGTTTTACTACGCGGGAATTACCTAAAACATTGCTTGCCATAATGTAGCGACCGTTACCCATATTCAAGGCAGTTTTACCATTATCTAAAGTTACTACTCCATAATGAGTAATATTAGTGTAAGCTGCATAGTAGCCACCTTGGCGGTCGCCCTTCTTGTTGTAAATGTAAGACTTCTTCATTACATAGCCCGCCGTTGCAACACCTTTGTTACTATCTGATGAGGTTGTTTGACTAGATGAAGCAGTGGTTTTATTGGTTGAGCTAGCAGAATTAGTATTGTTAGTAGCTGGAGCTTGTGAAATTGCACCATTGTTAGAAGTTACATTACCGTCAATTGATAATGGCAAAACAGCAATGTTCCCGTCAACGCTTAAGCCTTTCCAGTTATCGGTAAATTGCCAAATTGAAACACCATCCATAGACGGGAAGTAGTTAAAGTTTGGATTATCAATCCTACCGGAAATTGCATATGAAGCAACCCATAAAGAGTTAGGATACTTAGCAATTACACTGCTAGTGTCAATGTTATTTTGCAAAACTGATGAACTTGCATAAAGAAGTGGCTTATAGCCAGCAGACTTAATAGTGTCCATAAAAGCAATAATTGCATTTGCAGTTGGTGTTTTACCACCATAAATATTATTGCCTTGACCAGTTTCATAGTCACAAGCGATATATGAACCCGTAGGTAAGCCAAAGGCTTGCGCTGCCTTAATCGCATAGTTTGCTTCGGCTACAGCAGCACTTGAATTCGAGCTAAAAGTAGCAAAGTGATAAGCCATTGGCATCATATTATTTGATAAAGCAGTTGAAATTTGGCTTGAAGCCTTCGGATTGCGGTAAGAGGTCCCTTCACTAACCTTAACAATCGCAAATTGTGATCCAGCTTGTGCATGGCTTGATAAATCAGCACTTTGGTAACTAGCAACATCAACCCCAAGTGCACGAGCAGCAACTGATGTAGTTGCGGCATTAACCGTTACTTGTGGTTCATTTACTTGGGTTAATGCAATGCTGGCGGTCCCAAGAGCAGTTGCACAGGCTAATTTAATGATAATTTTCTTGGTTGTAGTCAATCTAAATTCCTCCGATGAAATTAGAAATAGTTGTCGTTCACACTTATCGATCCTATTTTTGGAAATCAATTTTAGGATAAGCTCGTTCATTATTTTAGTCAATAAGTTCACTAATAATGTAAGATTAAGTTAATAATTGACATCTATTTGTATTATACAATAATAAATTATGAATAGAAAAATGAAGACACTAAACATTCATATTTTTTCTTCTTGTCAGTACAACCATCTTTCATCAACCCGGTCCCCAAATAACTTATCTATTTCAGCATCTAATTTGGGATTTGGATGTTTAACTGTATCAAGAAGATATTGAATATCATTCCTAGTTGAATTCCAGCCTTCCAAATGTTCCATTTCAACTACAAACCTAATCTGTTGATACACTTCTTTACCTAGAATATAAATCCCCTGAATTATTTGTTCCTTATTATTTATTTCAAGTTTATATTCTTCAATATTTGATATTTTCATAATATTATTTACATGTCTTAAAAATCTGACTGACATACTGTAAACAGTCTCTCTGGCTTTAATAATTTTTACATAAAAAAACTCGCAAGTTTCCACTTACGAGCTAACTTATATGATCCGGGTGAGCATTGAAATAGCTCACGAATCCCGAAATATCAATACCTAAGTTAATATTGTGCATCATTTGTGCAACAACACAAAAAAAGAGCCACTCTAGAGAAATTAATCTCCAGAGTGGCTCTTTTTTACTCCAATTTACCTAGTAATTTTCCATACTTATCTTTAGCAACAATATAACCATAACCCTTAGACCGTGGTTGTCTTAGCCATAGACGTAAAGGACCTTGTAGAGTTGCATCGTACTTAATTACTGATCCCTTAGGCAGCTTTGCGATGGCTGGCGAATCAATATGCGAGCTTTCGTGAATTTTTAAAGTCTGACCTAATACAAACGTACCAGACTTTTTAATCCAACTAGATTTATTTTTGGCAGCTGGTTTACTACTGCCTTCAGCTAACTTCTTCCATCCTTCTTTAGTGGTGTTAACTACATTTCTATCCATGTTATCACCAGTAAACTGCCAGATGGTATAGGTGCTCCATGGTGATGTGTTTATACGCATGTTTGGCACCGCCCAACTTTTCCAGTCCATTGATGGATAAGAAGCAACCCACAAACCGCAATCTTTAGCACAGTTAGCAACTTGATTTAACGAAGAAGCTTGTACATAGATCAATGGCCAAACGCCAGACAGCTTATGAAATTCGTCTACAAATCTTCTTACATAGTTCTTAATACCCCAACTAGCATTTTGATTACTTTCCCAGTCAACAGCAGGAACAGCTTCGCCTACATAATTCTTTGTGTTTTTATAAAAGTACTTAGCTTCTGCTTCTGGATTTTCACCACTGCAATAATGATAAAAACCTAAAAGCTTTCCAGCTTTCTTAGCGGCTTGATAGTCTGTATCACAGTAGGGGTTAACGTAGCTAGTACCTTGAGTAGCCTTTACCATGATTACATCAACACCAGATTGAGTAGCATATGAGCGTGGTGAACCACTATAAACATCAACCATTTTTAGCATTGGTATCACTCTTTTCTTCACTATCAGCTAACTTCATAGCAGTTACGGCTTTTTCAATTGCTCCAGAAATAGCAGCATCACTAGGAACTGGTAGTTTAGCATCTGCAAAAGTAACTTTGATTTTATTAGCTACTTCTTTTTTCTTAGCGACTCCTTTTTCGCTTGAGTCTTTAAGATCATAAGCAAACATAGTAGCTAATTTACCTAACATATTAACTGAAAATGCTAAGGCATCCCCTTCATCACGCTTCTTATCAATTTCAGTTTTATGCTTCTTATACCAAAAAATCCCATAAGAAAAAGCGATAGCAATTACTATCGCTGATAAATCAATAAAAATATTATCCATTTTTATTTTTCCTCTCTTTAATTTTCAATCGTGCAATTTCATCTTTAAGGGCACGATTTTCATCTCTTACTCTGTCTACCTCATCCTCTGCACTCATCCAACGTGTGTAGAAGTCATCTGTATCACGCTTTTCTCTTTGATCTTTGCGCTTAACGTAAGCCTGATAGGCACCAATCAAAGTAGCAAGAATTGACCCTAGAGCACCTGAAGTGATGATAAGGATTAAATCTTTCTCAATGGTAACCTACCTTCTTTCTAGTTTACGATCACGCTCTTCAATTCTTTTAGCTATCTTATGATCAAATTTACCATTAGTGCGAATAACCCAAAAAGTAAGTAGTAAATAGCCAAACATTGCAAATGCAAAGGTAATCATATGATCATTGTGTGTGATAATTCCATGGGCAAATTCTAAAAAGGTTTCACCACCAACAAAACCACATTGTGACAACAGCCAAATGATATTCGCGTTACTTGGTATTACTTTCTGCACTGCTACGTAGATTAACCCTAACCCTGTAAACAGTGCCCAAGTGCCGATACAATCCGAATTGAAAAAGCTGGTCATACCTGGTGGCCAAAAATAATAATTGTCATCCCAAATAAGACAAATACCAATGGCACCAGTGACCAAGCCTAAGATAATGTGAACAGGATGATAGCTTAAGCGTTCAGCAATTTTACTTAGCAGATTTAGCAGGCTCTTCATAATCATCACCTGTAATCTTTTTATATTCAGCAGCTGGTAACAATCCAGTTTTAACTTGATTTCGCAAATCTTTCTTACTATATCCAGCCCAGCCCCACTTATAGAAATTTCTGGTTTGGCTATAGCATAAGCTCATATCAAATGGTGTGAAAGTAAGATTTAAAACTAGCATTACTTGTCACCTTCTTTTTCAGTAAGCTTATTAACTGCTTCTGTCACCTTAGTAAGTGATTGCGTTACTTGAGTACCAAATAAGTTGAATTGTTGAGCAAGTTGAGAAGTTGTTTGACTTGATTGAGAAATAGATTCTTGTAATTTATCAATTTGTTCTTGCTTTTCTTGGTTATTGGCAGTTAAGGATTGAATTTGTTTATTTTGCTTGGCAATTAATTCAGCTTGCCCATCCTTTGAGTTTTCAACCCAATCTTGGCTTGAAACGCTCCAAATACCATCTTTCAAATCGTCACTAGGTCTCTTAGCATGTAGCATATAAGGTAACAATTCTTTTTCTTCGTGGTTGAAGGTTGGTACTACTTTATGATGCCAAATTTTTTCTACAGTATCAGGATCACTGTAATAAATAAACCCCGTTAAAGTAGGAAAATGTTCTTTCAATACCTTTTCTTGATCTGCAACACTTAAACTTGTTTCATTTTTTTCAGCCATTTTGTGGCTCCTTTCTATTAAAAAAGCCCACGGGAACGCCCCGTGAGCTAGGTTGTTTTTGCATAAAAAAAGCACTCATTGAGTGCTAATCTACATTAATTTCAATTTTTACCCAGTCAAGCTGGCTTACATCGTCGGTGCCATTGTAGTAATAGGCTTCAATGACATCTCCTAGTGGATAGAATTTAATCTGGTAATTATTTTTAGTCGCATTAACATAATAGCTGCTCCTTGCAGCTGTGGTACGCATCAAGTAATTAGTGATAATAAAACTATCACCATTACTAAAAGTAAATCTTGTTCTTCGGTTCATATCTAAGGTAGAAATATCAGCCACAAAGAAATCATTATTGTGGTTAGATATAGCCTGTAAATCATTACCAGATAAAGTTTTAGTAATTGTCTGATATTTGTATTCACGATAAGTCTTGCCATTAGCATTGACTGTTACATCACTGCTATTAATTGGATAATAATTTTCTCGGTTAAACTTCATGTGACCTAGCATACAGCCACCACCTTTCCGGTGATAGCCTTAAACATTTGATACAAGTGGCTTAGTGGGTGTTTACCCCCCCAATTTATACTTTTGATACTTGGGTCATTTAAAGGAATTTGGGCAAGATAACCCGAGCCGTCATCATAAAGCAAGCAAAGTTTTCCATGGGCGACTGCATTGTATTTTTCTCCAAATCCAATTCCATAACAAGTTGTGTACGGATTCCCGTTCATCTGTTCTTGTGAATCGCTCGAATTCTTAAAGACAAAACTTTTCGGGCATTTTAGCCATTGCTGATTATTTAGCTTCACTTGATTAGCGTTGCTGTCAACATTCCACCATTTCAAGCGATTTAAAATAATATGATCTAGCATACTTTCGCTCCTTTCTTAAGTGAAGTGAAAGCATGCGCAGCCATTGATATAACAGCAAATAAAAGGGTTTTACCCCCCATATTACGTTTCTAACATTTGTTTTTTCAACTACCCCCGTGTAATAGTAATACGAGTAATTTGCATTATAAGGATGCTTGTTTGCATCACTATCAGCGTAAATTTCAAGTTGTCCGTCAAAGAAATAAACGTCTTTGCCTGCCCCAACACAGGTAACCTCAGCGTCATTTAATACTCGCCAGCCATTACCCGTATTCGGATTTTTGATTGGTGTTTCTGCCATGACAGTAAATCTTGATGGACAAGCATAATAGTTTTTATTATTAGCTGTAATAGCGGACATATCGTTTGAAATTTCAAACCATTTTTTTGCATTAAAAATCATATGGTCTAACATGCTTTCACCTTCTTTCTTGTACTAAAAAAGACCCACATATGTGAGTCTTACTTTGCTATAATATTTTTTGACGACTGTACCTCCTGAAAGGAGGTGAGTATATGCTTAACACAATTTTCACTGCGATTGTAGCCCCAATTATTGTGGGTATAGTGCTTGCACTATTCGATCACTGGTTAGATGATCGGCATCACGATCGTTAAAACAGTCGTCATACAATCTACCCTCAACGCTTAGCTAGTTGCACTAAGTGATAAAAAAAGCATTACCTCTTGTAGCGATCAGGTAATGCTTTTTGAGTATATACTTTTTACACAATTTCACTTGTTGCACCTCGTATTATACCATCTATTATTTTTGCTTACAAAATTTCTTACTTTTTTTTGCTTACTTTTCAATCATAGCCAATCTGGTCGGCTTTTCATTTTCCCAGGCTTGGGCTTGTGCTTCTTGACTGGCTGGGAATCTCCGACCTTCTACATAGTTGTTTTCAATGTGAGTAATTCTACCTTCATCTTCACCTAGTCGGTTTTTTAGGTCAGTAATTTCTTTAAGCAATGCTGTAATAGTTGGACTAGTAATATTACCTGCAGCATCAACTTTAGCTACTTGATTACCGCTAGCATTCCTAATAATCACGCCATTTGAGCCATCATCACCCAATTGAACTACTAGATCAAGATTGTCATCAGCATCATTATCAGCAAATAACTGTACCGAATCAGTTCCACCAGTCCAAGTCAAACCACCTATGTTGCCTTCATGTAAATTGGTAGAGCCTTGTCCGTTCCAATTAATTGTTGCGCCTTTATTCATTGTGCCGCCAGCTAAAGACAGTCGCCCATTAGCATTATCACGGTTTTGATTCATTCGTTCAACGGCACCCGAAAAAACTTGTTGATCTACTAGCCAAACATTATTTGACTTTCGTGTTTCATTAGTCGGTGTCGCTGTATTCCAATCAAAGCCCGTGGTAACAGTAATGTTATCTACAGTGTCAATAGTAGTATTACCGTTTGAATCGGGTTTTACACCATTAACGGAATTAACTACTTTGTTGCTAATATTATTAAGTTCTTCTTTAGTTGCATATTGATTAATATTTAATTTAGTAATTTCATCATTAATAAGTTTTTGAATGTCGTTATCTCTCATCTGTGATGGATTCAAGCAACTCCAACTCGTCCAGGTCGAGGTTGCTTTGATCTTAACTCTAACATAGACGTAAGAGCCGTCACCGACATTTACAACAACCTGAACAACATTTCCAACGTCTTCAAGAACTTTAATAAAAGATCTGGCTTTACTGATAGGTGCTATCACAGGATTATTTTTTATTGCCCGAGCTTCAGGAATTGTAAGGTTACTAAAACGGTATATTCCAGCCGTAGTCAAATCGTTTAAATCTGCTATGACAGTAGGAAAATCGTTAAGTTTAACGTCGTCAACCAGTAAATTTAAAACGCCTTGATCATCAGGCTCTACAATTTCACCTTCATTAATTCTAGCTTTTTTAACCTTTCCGGCTTGTTCGATTTGATCATTAACTTCTTTTTTTGTGTAGAAGTTATCAAGAGAAGATAGATCTGCTTTAATTTTTAAAGCGTCCTCCATCTGCTTTTTAAAGTCGTTAAACTTCTTAATCGAAACCACAGTATCATCATCAACAACTACAGTGACGTTCTGTGCTCTTCCAATTACTAAGTAAAGTTGAGTGTTGAATCTATACAGAACATTGTCATTAAAGTCCGGCATATATTCAGGCTCAACCGCCGTAGTTACCGCATATAAAAAATCATTAGTCTGTCCGTCCTCTTGAACGTATAAACCAATGATTTTAATTTTATATCCGCTTGTTAGTCCTTCATTAGTAAATCTTAATGATACGCCAATTACAGCGTTATCACTTTCAACTTCCTCAGCGTCTAAAATTTTGCCGTTTTGCATGATGTTGGGTATTTCAGTCATTCGCTCCAGTTGTTGAACTGGGGTACCACTGAAATCATCAGCTGAAGTAACCGCTCGGGTAACTTTAAATTTTGCTTGACCGGCATTAGCACGCTTAGCAAGATCTATTCCTGCTTGTGTTAACACCGTTTTATTATATTTTGACACTACTTAATTACTCCTTTCTTTTGTTCAATGTTGTAACCAATACTGCTTTCAACAATTGTGTTATATCCTATACCAATATAAACATCAGTGATCAAATCATTTCTAAAGTTAAGCTGTCCAGTGTTAGCAGGAATCTTAATGAAAGTATCGCTAGTTTGAGCAAACCCTAGATACATTTCGTTATTAATATCAACTCTAGATAATGCCACCTTAATTTGATAAATCATATTAGCCGGTAAGCAAAGATTCATCATGTACTTAATGCTTTTAATTTTTTGAGCATCAATATCTAAAGATTTTGCTTCAATTACTGCTAGTCTTTTAGGATGATCAACTGCTACTGTGGCTTTCAAATTCATTAAGCTTAGTAAGTGATTTAAATACTTTACTGTTAATGGCTTAGGTGGTAGTAAACGTAATAAAACTCGATTTCTACGAGTCTCTAGATCATCATTCGGATCTGGTTTAATTCCTGCTTCATCTTCAAAAACTGCAATCCCTTTTTCATCAGCTTTAATAATGTATTGATTTAAAAGAACTCGTTCTTGTTCGGCATCAAATTCACTTAGAGCAAAACCCTGAGCCTTTAGAAGTTCCTCCATTTCATACACACCATTGTAGTAGTCAGGCATGTAATTTAAGATATAATCTTTATCCATTAATCGTTACCTCACCTAACATAGGTAGTTGTGACACATCATTATTAAAAGTAAGCATTATATCTTCATCTTTGCCATTTAGTTTGGGCATTGATGAATTAGCCACACCTTCAACCATCATAATTCGTGAAAGAATTTTAGAACGATAAACTACCATTGAATAGCCACGTCCTTGAGTAGAGTCGATATTACTCCAAGTTTGACGCAAACTATTAAAAAAATCTTCTAAGGTTTTCTTGATATTGTTTTTTACAGTTTCTAGATTAGTATCAGCACCAACAATGATGTTTGCTTCAATATTTACATTAAGCAATTCAGGAGCTACTACAGTAACCCGGTGGTCAATTGGGGCTAACCCATATCCTTGTGTAGTTTTATCTTCAGGATCAATTTCTTCCTTAACCTTTTTAATTAAGGTGTTGGAGGCTGGCTTATAATCGTTATCTACAATTACCAGTTTGACTGTACCTGGTCCCTGCCAAGTTGGATATACCTGTGTTGCTCCGACCTCACGAATTTTACTCATCATATCTAGATAATCTGAGACATTACCACCGTAAGCAATCCAGCTATTAGCATTAAGAATCCTTGCTCTTAAATGTTCATCGTTTTCAGCATCCCTAGCAGGTATGGTTACTTCCTTAATTTCAGCAAAAGATAATTCATCATTTGGAGTAACAGGTAAAATTTGACCTAAATACGAATTAGGCTCTGTTCCCTTTTCATCAGCAACAAGTTCTCCAGTTAAATCTTCATTAATTTTAGTAACTGTATAAAAAATAGGTGATTCGCCAATACTAGAAAATCGATCACCTATATTTACATTATTAATTGGATTACCATCAATATCTTGAAATTTTGCTTTAACTTCTGCACTAGTTGCTTCATATCTGTTAGTTCCATGTTCTGCTGCACGATAATCAAGATACTCACCTTGTGCAGTTCTTATATAAGTTTGCCTGATAATGTTAGCCATTGATAAAGATTGCATTCCCATCAATTGTGCGGCTGGAGCTAAACCATCATAAATAATTGATCCTTCACGCTTATCAATATCTTCAGGTACTCTATCAAGCATTAAATCAAGCCAATAATCAGAATCTTGCTGTTCAAATTCTTGTGCTAGTTCATTAGGATTCATTAGTTAGTGTCATCTCACTTTCTATTGGTACATCACCATAAACCGTGTAACAGGTCCCACTTACACCTAAAATCTCCTTAGCAATACGCCAGATTTTTTCGACTTCAACATTAATTACTCGTTCATCTGCAGTTAACGCTTCAACAATCATTCTTTCTACTTCAGTTTCAGCATAATCAAATGATTTACCGATAAGCTCATTTAGATCATTACCATATTGATCATCATAGATTGCATAAACGAAACGATCAGTTCTAAGAATTTTGTCAACAGCCTGCACCATTGCATCTAATTCATCGGTTTTGTATCTAATTCGACCATGATCAACTTTAAAGGTTAAAGTAGGCTCTTCTTGGTCTTCTTCATCATCTGTATCTTCCTCAAGATATGCACCATCAAGCAATGCTCCTGTGTCCAATTCATCAGAATCCATAACCATCTTCACCTACTCTTTCAAAAAGATAAAATTTTTGACCACCATCACAACGAATCATAGTGACTTTATCACCTTTTTCAAGTGAATTATCAAATTCAATATAAAATTCTTTTTTAGGAAATTTTATATTAGCATTGTGAATTTCTGCAGTTTGATTATGGCCATGAAAAGTAACATTCGCATTACCTTTTAAATGAGATTTTCCTTGTAGTTTAAATTTACCAATATGTTTACCTAACACAATAAAGTTTTCATCTAATACCATTTGATTAGATAGTTGAACTTTTAAAGGTTTAGAACTTAACACTTTACCATAAACTATATCTGATCTTTCACTTGATGGTATATGTTGTCCTTTAATTAACTCATAGAGCCGTTCTCCTGCCATGATTCACCTGCTTTCATTGTTAAATCACATTTATAATCACTACCAAAAGTATGGACAGCTTTAATAATTGGACAATTACTAATTTTTTTCTTTAAATCGATAATTTTTATTGTGACCGCATTACCTGCTATTAAATTGATGTTACCTAAACAAGTAATAGTTAACGTTTTATTAGCTCGATTTTTTTGTCTTAAAGTATCCTTTGCTTGTTGAAGCATTTGTGCCTGATTAGCTTTTTCTTTAGCATTCACAGTAGTTTGTAACCTACCCCATTGCTTAATACTTTGACCTTTAGCATCGGTATAACTAAAACTAGTATTTTTAGGATCATCACCTGTAGTTGTTTTAGTAGTTTTCTTACCTTTAGCAGTAGCAGTAACAGTTTGAGATTTCTTAGAATCCTTTTTAACTACTCGAATCACGTTATAAGTTTGATCAATATCAACAGCGTAAGTAAAACCTGTCATTCCAGATTTACTACCAACATAAATATCAAGTTTTTTATACGGCACTCTACGCAATTCAACTGTTTGGTAATTATCATAAATAAAATAGTGTTTATCTGTAGCCGTTTCTGTTTTATCAATAGCAGATTTAATCATATCAAAATAAGTTTTACTATCACAAACCTCTGCAGCTACCTTATGTTTAGAACCAGAAACAATTTTATGTTTAATTCCTGCTCTTTTACATACTTCATTAAAACGATCAGATGTAGTACCTGTTTTAAATACAATTGAATCTTTGTTTTTCAAATAGCGACTAGGAGCAAAACATTTAACAGATACAGAATTATCTTCTTTAACCTGGTATTTAAAAACAAAACCATAAAATAATTTGTGCTTATCCCAAGTAAAAGAAATAATGTCACCTGTATACGGAATAATTGGTTTACCTGGATAAACTAAATCAAAATCTAATTCTGCAGCTGAATAATTTAAATAAGTAGTCCATTTAATTGAATTATCTTTTGCTACTTTAGCTAAACCATATTTTGCTTTTTTCTTGGCATGGGTAAAGTGAGTACTACGCCGATATAAATTCAAACTAAAGTCTATCATGCCTTTTTAACCTCACTCATTTTTACCCATCCTCTGGCAGTTTTACCAATTCCTACACATACTGGATATTTACGACCAGGACAGATATATAAAATCTTACGTGTAGCATTTTTTTCATATTGTCCTGCACCACGGCCATAGCTATCAGCATGTAAGCGCCCATTCACCTTTACAGTTGAACCAATACTTACTTTCTTAGCTGGTGATGAACGCTTTTTAGTTTTACCAGATTTTTTACCTTTTGCTTTAGGTGAGTTTATTTTTTTGTAACTAAATTTACGATATTGTTTTAATTCTAAAGTATAAGCATAATCACCCATGTAAGCATTTGTATAACCATATTCAAAACCTGAAATAGTCATCAAAATACTTACTTTAGTTGTCGAAATAACCAGTCGTACTTTATGTTTTTTACTTTGTATTGATTTTAGTTGTTTTATGTAATCATCAGGCGTAAGCGGATCAGCTAAAGCCAAATAATGTGGTTTATCATATGGAAAAACACTTTCAATAGATAAGCTGGTTAGTTTTAAATTACCTATTAAGTTCACTTCACCTAAGTTAGTAACAGTCTCAGAATGATCATCTGTTTCATACTTCAACTTAAATTCTTTAGGATTTACAGGTAATTGAATAGTTTTATTAGTGGTTTGGTCCGTTAAATAAATACCTAATTTTTTTACCATATTAGCCTCCTAATGATTTATCCCCAGCTTCTAAAATCTTATCTTCTAATTCCTTTAGTAATTTATCAGCATCATATCCTTCATTACCAGTGCTTTGAATTACAATTGCACCTTCGCCAATATTAAGTTGACGACTGTTATCAGTATTTGCACCATTAATAGTACTTAAAGAACTATTTGGAGTAATTGAATTAGAAGATACTGAATTAGCACCTAAAGAACTATTAAGAAATCCGTTAGTACCTGCTATGCCAATGTTTGCCTTACTACCATTCAATCCAAAAATAGCACCCGCTACACTATAAATTGATTGCAAAGCCCGATCAAAGCCATCAGCCAAAATATCGCCAGGATTAGAATTTAAATCAAAACCAATTGACGGATTAATGCCTTCTACATTATCTGCAATTCCTTGAGCCATTACACCAGAGGCATCAACAGCACCATTAGCATCACGATTAATACCATTAATTAAGCCTTGATCAATCCAACGTCCATATTGACGCATTAAACGAGATGGGGAACCAATATGAAAAAATCCTTTAATCGCACCGGCAATCTTTTCACCAGCACTTCGAGCAGCAGCAACAGCACTACCGATCATTGATTGGATACCATTAATCAAACCTTGGATTAAATCACGTCCAGCTGAAGCCATAGCACTAGCCATGCTTCGCACTGCATTAACAGCATTATTAATACCATTTCTAACAGCATTAGCCACATTTGACATAGCAGATGTGGCAGCACTAACTAGCATTGCAAATGCAGCTATAAACATTGCAACCATCATCATTGCTGCAGCGCCTACAGCTACTAAAGCAGCAGCCAACATCATAGCACCTGCAGCTACCGTCATAATTCCAGCGGCTACAAGCATTAATGCGGCACCCATTAACATCAAGCCGACTGCAGCTATCATTGCCATAGGTCCTACCATAATTAAAGCAACACCTAAAAGCATCATACCAACAGCAGCAACCATTGCTGTAACCATGATCATCATTAAAGCTACAGCCATTAGCATTAAGCTGACTGCACCTACCATGGCTGATACAGCCACAAGCATTAAGCCTACTCCTAAAAGTAAAACTCCTATAGCCGCTACCATAGCAAAAGCAGCTACTAAGGCTAAACCTACACCTAGTAAAATTATTCCGACTGCAGCTACCAGTGCTCCCACGCCTACAAGCATTAGAGCAACACCTAGCAATAAGGCACCTACAGCAGCTATTGTAAATCCTACAGCTACTACCATTAAAGCTACCCCTAAGGCAACTAAACCAACTGCACCAATAATAGCAGCTAAGCCGAATACCGCCATGGCTCCAGCTAAAGCCAGCAAACCAACTGCGGCACTAGTTCCATATTGAGAAATGATAGGCAATTGCGTAGCAAGTAAAGCCAAACCAGCACTAGCAATAAAAACAGCCGCACCGATTATTAACAATGCCGCCGCAAACATTAAAAAGCCTACACTAGCACCAATCATTGCAGGGCCTAAAACCCTAACGAGCACAGCCAGTAATGTAATTGCCGCAATCATTCCGAAAAATACGGCGATAGCAGCTCCACCACCTGAAGCTAGTTGAGTGGCTGCATCAGCAATTAATTTAAATCCTACAGCTACCAATACAACTGCACCACCTACCATAAGTAATGCGGCACCTAATTTCATAAATGCACCAGCGCTTTGAAGGATACCACCTGCTTTAGGAGCTTCAGGCATTTGCATTTTAGGAGTTTTCATACCACCTAAACTACTAAAAGCATCTTTGATTCCTTTAAGAAATGCCATTCCTTTACCAACAGCTTTTAAAACTGTGAAAGCAAGTGCAAGCATAGTAATAGCCTTAGCAATACTTTGAATTGTACCAGGATCTAACTCATTAAGTTGTTGTAGTCCTTTTACAATTGCAGTAAGTACAATACCTTTAATCCCACCTTTCAAAATAATGAACGCTCTTCCAAGTGTCATTAATGAATCAGGATCAAGTTTGCCAATTGCTTGTGCAATTCCAGAGATAGCTTTAGCAGCTCCACTTAAAGCACCACCTGCTAATTTACCAAGTTGCTTAAAGAAACTGCCTCCACTATCTCCTTGATTCATAGTATTAGTAAGATCCATTACAGCATCAGCAATATCTTGAAACATATTTACTAAAGAATCACCAACACCAGAATTAGCAAAGCCTTCAAATAAATCAGAAAAACCTAATTTTAAGCGTTCTATAACAGGTTGAATATAGTTGATTGCAGAAACTAAGCCATCACCTATTGCACCCCAGTTAATATTGCCCAATTGATCAGTAATATCAGATACAACATTAATACCGATCTTAGATAATTTTTGAAACTGTGGCTGTAATCCATTAGCTAAAGTTTCTTTCAAGCCATCCATAGCTTGACCAACAGTTTTATACTGCGTAGCCATCTTACTAAAATTAGCATTCGTACCTGTTTTAGCAACGGCATTTAAGAAATCTTGTGTTTTAACTTTGCCATCTTGAACATCTTTAATAAGTTGCTGAGTACTTTCACCCATTGATTTAGCGACAGCAGAAATACCCGCTGGAGTTTGTTCAAGCATTAGCTTAAAATCTTGCCACTGTACTTTAGGCTTAGCAGCCATTTGCGTGGCTTGCTCACTTAAAGTTTTCATGGCTTGTTGTGGATTACTACTTGCCGCAGCTAATCCACCAAAGCCTTTAACTAACTTACCAACATCTTTGGTGCCTACCGCCGCTAGTTGACTATAAGTACTAGACATGTCCGAAGCACTATAGATGGTTTCTTGGGCAAACTTCTGCATATCTTTTTTGGCACTCTCGATTTGAGCTGGTGTACGTCCTATTTGATGCATATTGCCTTCAAAAGTTTGCCATGAAGTAGATGCTTCATCTAATTCATCAAGCATAGAACGTACCCCATTACTTGCCAGTCCCATACCTTTGTTAATTAGACCACCAACAACAGTACCGCCAACCATAGACTTGAAAAAGCCATCTGAAGATTTTTGAGCATCACCAAAAGCATTACCACTTAATGCGTTTTTTAATCGTCCCATAGCTGATTGACCTTTTGAAAGGCCTGAAGCTAACTTATCTAGCGGATTACTAAACGCATCATTGATCTTGATAGTTGTACTAATTGTTCCCATTGATTACCTCCTTTCTAGTTTCTCTATACAAAAAAAGAAGGCAAAAGCCTTCTTCATACATTAAATATGTTTTGACCTTGCCTTCCTCTTTGCTTCTTTTTCCTTTTCTTTTTCTAATTTCGTTCTTAATTCAATTGATGCTGCAACTATTGCCTTTTCACGTTTATTTAAATTCGCCCATTGCTTAGGCGTCCAGTGGTATTCTTGCAAAACATAGTGATAAATAGTGAAATCACCAATTGAATTTTCAATTAGTTTTTTGCTTCTTCCTTAAGATCTTCAGCAGAATCACCATTTAAGCCTGAAATATCCATGACCTTTTGTGAAAGAGTGACATATTCACCAGCTGATAACATTAACTCTAAAACTTTAGCAGGCTCACCAATTGCACCATAAGCTTTTTGAAGCTTCTCATTCTTTAAATCTGGAACAATTACACTTTCAGCCATAACTAAATCACTAAACTTATTTTGATCCATTTCCGGTTGATAAGTATGAGTTCTCTTATTAAGTACTGGTTTAGTAGCTTGCTTTCTTAGTGTAGTTACTTCATCTGCAGTTAAGGATCTTACCTTAAATGGGGACTTGAATCGCTTAAAATTTACCTGCTCTTCTTTAATTGGACTTTCAACATTAATGAAGTCATCGATATTATAATTTTCAGCCATAATAGTAATTCTCCTTTAATAATTTTAGTATTGATTTAAGTAATTTCGATCAGTTGCATCTACACCTTTAAAAGCTTGAATTAAATGAACACCTTCAAAAGTGAAATCAGTTTCATATTCCATTACCCCATCATCTGCTTCAAAATCAGCAATAGGAATATCATCAAGATTTACATAATCGAACTGAACGATTTGTTTACCTGCTGAACTAGTAGGATCTTCAATTGTCAAGGTAGCCTGAAAGTACAAATCACCTTTTTCTTGAGTAAATGGAATACCGTATTTAATCCAATTTGAATTAATCCAATAACCACCAAGAGTACCAGTACCTTCAACAGAGGTGGTTTTCTTCATTTTCCAATTGTTGTTAAGTACTTGTACATCTTCTTTGTTCTTTTCGAGCTTAGCTGTAAATTTATTACATTCAATGATAGGGATAACTTCACCGTTAATAGTTACAGTAAGCTTAGCTGCCTTAGTTGAAATGGTATCTCTACCACTCATAAATCTTTCTAATTGTGACATCTATTCAAGCTCCTTCCTAATCCACAGTAATAGTCATGTAAAGCTTTTCCATGGCATCTACTGGAGTTACAGCAAGATTAACAACAATTGCATCTCCATCAATACCAGGTGATACCTTAATATCATCTTCATCAAAGTTTTGAATAATATTTTGTTCTTGTAAATTACGCAAATAACTTACTCGGTTTGCCTTAAACAAATCACGACCATTAGCATTATTACCAACTTTACCTAAGAAACTGCCTTCAAAGGTTTGGGTAGTATTTGTACAAATTTCATCAAGAGTTCTAACCACGCGGTTTTTACTAAATGATTTAGGCTTATCACTAGTAAATTTAACAAGTGAATTAATATCTTGCTCTACTACCACATGTTGACCAGGTCGAGTAGTAAATACAATTTCACCTTTATTCAAGGCATCAATAGTTTGTTCATTGCTCAATTTAGGACTAGCTTCAATTGCATCTGAAACTTCATAATACGTTAAAGCCGTACCAGCATCTGCACTAGCAGAGATACCAGCAAAAAATGCAGCGGCGTTTGTTGTTGATACTTTAGTACCATTACCTTCAATAAAACCATTAACTACCATAGACACACCTTCATAGTTGTAAACTGGTGCATCACTACTTACAGGAATTACAGCTCTAACTTTTCTACCTTCGCTTTCTCTAAGTCTTTTCATTCCCTCAACAAGTAAAGCGTGAATATTAGAATCTGTAGGCATACCGGCTGTTGTTGCAACAGCATAATTCTCATCCTCAAGAGCCTTATCCATTAAATCTTCAACGGCTAAAGTTTTAGTAACACCACCTGTTAAACTGATGGTTACTGGTGCGGTAGGCAATTTGGTTACTGTTTCACTAGGCTTGACATCAATATACGCATTACCAGTAAATTCAGCGATTTGAGTAGCAGATATCATTTCTTGATCTACGATACTTGAGCCATAAAGTGTGGTAACTGTTGCTCTAGTTGGATCACCTTCTTTAACTGGCATTGATTCAATTGATACTTTAATATCATTTCCTTTAGCACCTGGATACTTTGCAGTAAATTCCCAAGGCGATGTTTCTGCTGTTCCAGTTGCCTTAGTACCTTCATTAATATTTACAAATAATACCGTTTCAGCACCTTTAAGAGCTTCTTTTAAAGATACTAATTTAGGATCATCAATTTTATAACCAAGTTCTGCTCTAAAATCAGTAAGGTTACTTACAGGAATTACACCCGATTTGCCCCAGCCTAATTCAGTATTACTTACCATTAGTAACCGTCCAATTGTTGAATCGTCTAATGAAACACGATTACCTTTAACATTAATATAAGCACCTGGACGGCGCTTATTTTGAGCTTTCCACGTTCCAGCCATCTAAATACCTCCCTTAAAATCAGCAATAATTTTATTGACCTCATCAAGTGTGTAAGTTTTATTTTCATCAAGTGAGAGCTTTAAAATATCTCGCTCGACCGGTGTAAACATTTTGCTAGTAATAAGAGCTTGCTTACCATAAGTTGGCGCACCCTTAGTCCTTGATTTGACCATTAAATTTAATATCTCCTTCCATTGGAGTTGTATCAGTAATTCTGTACATCCTAAGCCAAACATCAAACATAAAAATAACCGTGTGTTCAACCGTATCTGGTTTAAACTCACGATTTTTAACAGTGGCTTGATCACCAAGCGTTAAAAAATTATCGCTTAATAAATCCTGCACACGCTCCATATCCGCATTTGGTTTTTCTGGATTAGCAAAGTAAACAATCTGGTAGCTATATGTGCGTTCCTGAATATCAAATAAAGCAGGCTTAACCTGTGTCACTGGTACTCTGCTCACATAAAAGCTAGGCTCTTTAAACCCACTAGATTGATTCTCTGTGTAAATTGTCGCATCCGGGAAAATCCTTGCTAATTCATCAACTATTAATTGTGTTAAATTCATTATTCTAGTAAGTCCCTAAAAGCCCACAAGCCAGGTGTAATTAAATCAGGTAGTTGAGCCTCAATTTGTTGCGCTGATTTCTTCATAAAGAATTGACCAGCTACCCAACTATTACCGCCTCTAGTACGGTGACCATTTTCAACATATGAAGCATATTCTGCATTGTTTTCCAACTTAATTGACCAACCGCCAGAATAAAAAGGTCCTTCTGCATTCCAACTACGGCGTAAATTACCCGTATCAACCGGTGTATTAGCCTTAAATTGTCTCAAAGCTTGAGCACCAATTCGTTTAGCACTATCACCTAATTCTTTTTTGATTGAATCAGATTGAATTTTGCCTTTTACACGGTTAGCCCACGCTTGAAATTCTGCATCATCAACTTCACCCAGGCTCATGCTTTTTCATCTCGAATCATTGCTAATTCTTGGTGACTGTAATATCCGGTGTAACCCATACTCGAACGCTTATACTTGGTGACATTACCATTCTGATCAGTAACCAAAATAACGGCACCAGCTGGAATGTTGATACCGTTTCTAATTAATAGTTTTGCATCGTACTTATCAGTACCAAAGATGGTTTGTGTGCCTGCAGATTGCCCCTTAAGGATAACTTTGCAAGGCTCATTTTCAACAATTGTAATCGGAACGTTATTAGTTACATGATTTTTAACCACTTTCTTGGTTCCTTGAATAGTCGCTTTATCAAACCACAATCTTGGTACTACTTGCTTTAGCCCCTCAAACAGGCTCATTCTGGTAACCTCCTGAAGTTATAAAGAATATTAGTGTAATTGTCCGTAATCGGATTTACAGCCTGTAACTCGCTAAAAATGCTTGTTATAGACTTAAAGGTTACACTAGTATCTCCTTCATTAAGAGATTGAACATTTGAGCTGTCATTTTCAGGATCTAACCAACCATGTGTTTTGACTACTTGAACAGTCATAGCAACAAGCGTGTAATCAAGTTCTTCAGGCAATTCATCAATTGGAATATTACAGAAGTTAGCCACATCTTGAATGGTTTTGTTTAATGCATATACCGTAATTGTTTTATATCTGCCATCAGTATCATTTTCACGCTTAGGTAGTAGCTGCTGTACTTGCTCAAGTAGGTCATCAAAGCGTTCATGTGTAAGCATGGGTATCACCTCTTACTACTTTACCAATGCTAATAGGTCTTCCTTCTTAGTCTTACCAGTGTAATCAATACCCTTTGAGTCTAAGTAGGCTTTAATTTGCTCAACAGTACTGTCACTAGTTGGCTTAGCATCAGAATCCTCAGTATTAATTTTAGGTAAAATAATTTCTTTACCAAGTGTTGCAACCAATACCTTTGATGGGTTTTGTACATAAGGTGCAGCAATTTGAGTACCATAAATAGTGTTAATTTGCTTACCCTTATCGCGATCAGGTTCAATCAAAGTATCACGCTTCACAAACCACTTGAATGCACGACCAGAGTTAAGAGCCTTAATATCCTTATCAGATAAATCACCTGACTTCATTTTTTTTTGCAATTCTTGTGAGTAAGCAATATCTTGATCAGTTGAAAGAACTACAACAAGCTTATCATCAGGCATCTTCTTAGTACGGTAGATTGAAGCACCTAAAGCAGTTACTTCAGCTCCAGTAATTGCTAATTGTGCACCAGTATCAGAGCCCTTAGTATATTCACGAACTGCCTTATTAAACTTCAATTGAGTTGTAGGAGAACAAATAATTGTATAAGCTGGATTCTTAACATCGGTATCAAAGAATGATTCTAACGCATCAATACCATCTACATCAGGAGTTACAGTCATATTATTCTTAACAGCTAATGCTACATCCATAATCTTAGAATCGGCTCTTTGTGCAATAACTTCACCAATTTGCTGGGTAGCTTGTTGAACTGTATCACCTAAGCTAACTAAATCAGCTTCATCAGTAAATGAAACACCCTTACCAAACTTAGATACAGTAGCCTTTACATAGCCTTGTCCAAGCTTATCAACTGGAATTTGTTCACCTTCAGCTACATCTTGAGCTTCTCCAATGTGTCCCCACGTTGGAACAGTTAAAGTATCACCTGGATTGCCTGTTAATGTTCGGTCAACATCAGCTAAAGGCATAAATACCATCGCCTTTTGATAAGTATTTTGTACCATTGGCGCAAGTACTTCAGGATCAAATAAATCTTCTTTCTTTGTAATTGCCATCTTTTAAAATTCCTTTCTAAAATCCTGATTGCTTTACTAAGTTTTCATAAGCATCAGGATCTGACTGTTTAAGTTCAATGCGTTCAACTAAAGACATATCATTAAGTTTCTTATCTACTTTAGGTTCTTTACCATTTGTTGGTTCATAATCAGTTTTTTGACCGCCATCAAACAAATAAGGGTCTGATTTCTTCAAGCTCTTAATTTGATCATCTAAACCAGTTAAATTACCATCTTTATCAAACTTGATTTCATCACTATTCAATAAACCTCTAATGGCTTTGTTATTACGAACCTTATTAGCAGATAAAACTTGATCAATAGCACTGTTAAGCTTGACAGTTTCAACTTTCTCATTAAGAGCTTGAGTATCTGTCTTATATTTCTTTTGTAAATCTTTAAACTGATTAGATAAGTCTTCATTATCTTTTACTTGATCTTGAAGCTTCTTAAGGTCTTTATCACGGCTAGCCATCTGTTCCTTAAGAGATTTATTTTCCTCAGTTAATTGATCAACATTAGATTTAGCTTTTTCAATATCAACACCGTTGATATCCATGACAGCCTTAATCTGTTCATCGCTTAAACCTAAACTTTTTAACTTTTCTCTTTTCATTTTTCCAATCCTTTCACGTGTTTTATACGAGTTCACCTCTCACAAGGCATACAAAAAGAGCAGTTTTTACGACTTACTCAGGTCAAACAATTATTAATGTAATGTCCAATAAACATTAATTCCAAAAGTATCTTTCATAAAATGAACAAACCACACATTTATTAGAGTTCCTATAACTGAAAGTACTACAAAAACAATCACTACAAGTAAGACTTGCAATGCAATTGTAAACCACTCACTATAGTGTATTTTATTCCATAGATTATGCATAATTTCACCAAACAAAAAGAGAACCACGTTTGTGATTCTCTTAATCGTAATTATTTAAATAAATTATCCGACTAAAGGTTCCGGAACTGTAATCTTTCCTTCTTCGTATAGTCGTTGCTTTTCCCACAAAAGTTTCATAAAGTAATCCCACTCTTCTTCACTGAAAGTTTTTTCAAATGCTGTCATACCTGTAGCATCAGTAGATGGTTTAGTAATCATATTATCTACATAAGCCTTTATTTCATTTTTTCGCATTTTAATCCCATTCCTTTCAGTTTTTTCATGGTTTCTTTTATAATTTCATCTTCATCCCAATTATAATGGCTTTTTCGGATGTTATCAATTGTTTTATCTATAGCATATGAAAGAACATGATTTTCATTCTTAAAACTATATTTATAAACTTCACCGTCGTGAGTAACGATTACACCAAAATCATATCTTCTACTGTTAGCTACAGCATAATCACTACCACTAGGACCGATATTAGTTGGATGATTATGTAAACCGACTAATGTCCATGGAGCATAATTATCATGAATCTTCTTCAAAACTTCATCTGGAACCGAAACTTGTAAATATTCGTCTTTCTTACTAATAGTTTGATCTACCATAGTTCCTGTTTTATCAAAAATATAACTATCCTCATGATCAGTAGCATCTCTGTTAGTCAATATAGCTTTAGCATATTTATAAAGTTGTGAATTAAGTTTCTTATTATTAGATAATTTATTAAATTTTTCTTTGTATTCATCTGATGAAATATAAGTTAGATCTACATCATTATTTCCTTTATGGTATGCATCAGTTAACAGATGTTTACTATACCTGCTTCTCCCTAATTCACTACTTATTTCATTAGTTTTAAGTAATAACGTGCTTAAAGGCTTAATACCTTCTAATTTCTTCCATTCATCAAATGAATATGGTCTCTGCCCATTTTTTCTAGCCCATTGGCTATACGGTTGATCTTTAACCCATTTACCTTTTCCAGTGCTAGAATCACGACTCCAACGACTTGTAATATTAGGTAAATCTTTCATATACGCACAAGTCGTGCATCTACAGTATGGATGAATTAACGGATAATTCAAACCAATTACTTTATCTTTGACAGAAAAAATACGCTCATCTAAATGAGCGCAAACATCGCAGGTATGTGATTCTAATGTAGCAAGATACTGATATTGGTCAATTCTACTATCTTCATAGAACTTAGCTGTTGCTTGTTCTGCAGCATGTCCCATTTCAGTAATAATTAAACGGTGCAGATTTTTATTTTCAATACCAACAAACCGATCTTCAAGCATTCGCTGTGTTCTCTGCCAACTGTACCCCATTAAAGTACTACGCAATAGAACATCAGTAAGCACATCAGGCATAACCTTAGTATAGTTTTTCCAGATACGCTTACTGAAATTACTGCCCTGCCACGGCTGGTAAACAATATCTTTTAGTTGCTGTTCGTTGAAGTGGGCTAAATCAATATCAAGACCACCAACTACAAGATACTTATTATAGTTTTCAAGTAAGTATGTGTCATTGTATCGCTTAGCTAAAGCCACAGCCATTCTATCAGTTTCACTGTCAGCATATTTAGAAGCAAAATCAGCAAGCTGGTCATGTAAACTCTGTAGTCTAGCAATCCGAGATTTAAAGTACTCGCTATCAAGTTCTTTTTCATAACCACCTGTTTTAGCCTTAGCCTTGAATTCCTCAAGTGTCATGCTCCACTTAGCAGAATCGATTGAACTAAGAATCTTTGTAGCAGCTTCTTTACTAATTTCATTTGTTTCAGCATAGCGAGACACAAACACGTTAGCTTCTTTGCTAATCTCGTTCTGCAGATCTTTTAGCCTGGATCGCATCGCATCTTCATAATCAGCAGCAGAATCAAGTTCTTGTTGTTTAGCATAAAGTACACGTCTACGCCAGTATTCTTGTGAATTCATGGCTATTCATCATCAGGCTTTTGTTTTGCCTGCTCTCGCTTATCTGGAGCGGTTTTATCGTCTTCATCGTCTAACTGTTCATCTGGATCATTAAACTGCTGTGAGGACCTAAAACCGTCGCTATCCTGAATATCCTTTTTCTGCCACTTAAGTTCTTGTTGCCAATCATCAACAATTGGATTTGCCTTAGCAATTGCTTCTTTACTTGAAAAGTTGGCTACAGTTGAAACCATTTGTGCTTGTGATAAGTCATCTTCAACTTTAGTTCTAGTCCATGTTTGTGTAATGGTTCGACCATCAGCATCAGATAAGTTAAGATATCGCATAATTGCCCGGACTAGCTCACTAATTGATCTTCTAAAGTAAGCCTCTGTGTTGCTGGCTTTTAGTTCAAGATGTGAGTAAAGCATCTTAATTGCAACGCCTGAAGCATTGGAGCTTTGAAAGTTAGCAGGGTCAACGCCTTGACCTTGAAGGAAAATATCGTTCTTGGTCATTTGAAGAATCGAATTACGAGCTTCAACGGGAATTTCAATCTGTAGTGTATCAATGCCTGATTGATCACCGTTACCAACATTATTAAACCTAACAGCTTTCTTTTCTTTCAATTCTTTCATGAAAGTGTCTAAATTGGTGCCGCCATAATTCTTAAGCACTAAAATTACTTGCTGAATATCGTCAACATCATTTAAGAAGCCATTATAAACATCATCATAAGCATCAATTAAGCCTTTGACTTTATGTAACTCAGGCAAACATAATTTGTTCTTTTGAAAGCCAATGAAAGGAACACGCCCAAAATCATGTGTAATGTGATCACTAGTTCCCATTGAATAACCAGCTGTACTATCAAAGACAGGAATAATCGCATATGGTTCAATCATAAATGGATTAACCGAAACTTCTTTAAAGAATAACGCTTCTTTATCATTCCAGAATTCATGAACAATAAAATATTCACCAGTATCATCATCTAATTGTTTGTATGATCGTAGTACACCAAGCAATTTATTATCTAAACTAGTCGAGTAAATCGGCGTAACTTGATTAGGAGGTACAATCCCATAGCGAAACATACCATCTTTATCAATCCAATAATGAAGCCAACCTCTACCACCATTAGACGTATCAACAACAAGGTTATTAATCTTTAATGCAAAATCATCACCTAGAACATCATTGACAGCATCATTATCACGAGTATTGCCCACATCAATCTGTGGTGGTTGTGTTGCAACGTAACCAGCCTCTTGATCAACAAGCAATTGATAGTAATTTGAACTAATTCGATTATCAGCATGCCGCAAAGGTTCTTCTTTACCATCTTTGTTCATCTTAGACTTTCCACCCGTATTGCGAGTAATGTCATTCTCGTTTTCATAATATCGTAAAGCTTCATCATAAGAATTAATATGCTTAGTACGCTCGCCAGCAGTATCTTGAATGATCTTTTGAATATCTTTTAATTCCAAGGAATATAGCCCCCTTTCGCATTTCTTGAATAGATTCCATATCTGAGCGCATCTAAGCGGTCGTTATGTCTGTTTTCATTTTCTTTCATCGGCATTCCAGTATTTGGATCCCAGGCATATTGATAAATTTCATTCATAATCCCTTAAGCGCATGAAGCAGCTATCTTGAACTTGCCTTCACGCATTTTTCTAGCAACACATTCAATTCCAGGTAAAACGTTCTTATTAGCATTGATACAGTTAATGCCATTGAATTGGAATTCATTTACGTTATCTGGTCTTGCTGAATCAGCGTAAAAAATAAGATTGCGACCGAATTCATCTTGTAAATTCTGTGCAATCTTTACCCAGTAATTAATAAATTTATGTTGCTTCGTATAATCTCTTAACATGTACGTAGTGCCGTCAGGACTATCACCAAGTAGAATAATCGGATTAGGGTGCTCAAAGCCCCAGTCAACACCACAATAATATTCTAGATTTTCAGGAACCTGATCATCATCAATTACCATTGTGTCTTTATCAAAATCTTGATAAACAATACCATCACCCGTAACCCATAAACCGTTAATTGCACGGTCATAAAACATGCCTTTAGGTGTTGATGCTTTAAGTGATGTTACATAACCTGGATCTAAGAAGGTATTATCATCAATCGTAAAAGTGTAAGAGATAATACCAGCTTCAGGATTTTTATTATCAATAAAATCCGTTTTTAGCCAGTGAGTAGGAATGTCAGGGTTACTATCACAAATGATATGTGAACCTTCCATAGAACAACGGTTACGAATTTCATTGAAAACTTCACGATTAGCTAAAGTCGTTTCATTGACATAAGCACCGTATGAAGTAAAACCACGTGCGCCAGATAAGCCAGCTATTGAAGCTGTATAAACTGGAACAATGTCAACGCCGAACAAATGATAATGGTTGTGCTTATCTGGTCTTAAATCTAAACCAAATTGCCGCGATAATTCAGCAATAATATTGTTATAAATCGAACCCGAACTAGCACCAGCTAAAATGAATTGTGGGTGCTTGTCATTTCGTTTCTTTGCTAAATTAGCAACACGCCGCAACTCATACATAAGCAAGATATTATCTATGTAAGTTTTACCAGCACGAACAGCACCCACATTAATCATCATCTTAAATGGGACTGTCAAATAAGTATGAAGAACTTCAGCTTGTTTAGGAGTTAGAACATCATTTAGAGCCATGCTTTAAATCCTCCTTAGCTAAAGTATCCATCATCTTATCAAGCAGCAATTCCACATCTGCACCGTTATCTTCCATAGCTTTAGCTCTAGCTTCAGCCACTCTTGCATCGGCATTAGCCTTGCGAATTTTAGCTTTATCGAGTTCCGGTGTTGAGTTATCCGAAAGAAGGTTAGCATGTTTAAGTACGGTTTGAATAGCCTGAAGTTTAACCATGTCTGATTTACTGTTTTGAACTAATTTCATCAATTCTCTAATCGAATCTGGCAAAGCGGAATTAAGCACGTGAATAGCATATTCATTTTGAGCTTGAATAAAGGCAGGATCTTTTTTCCACTTATAAATAGCTCTATCAGTAATGTTCAGTTTTTGGGCAATTTCACCAATAGTTTCTTTGTCCTCATATAGCATCACAATAGCTTTTTGACGCTTCTTAGTTAATTTTAAAAAAGTCCCTAAATCTGAACTTTTATGAACTTTCTTCACACCATCTCACCACCACCTTATTTTGAGTAAAATAAAAAGCCGGTTAAACCGACTTAATTAATTAATCATTATTTGCTATTGAAGGATATTCATAATTCATCTTTAAAAGCATTTCACAGAACTTCAAAATCATTTGTGCATCTTGCATAGTATTAACTTCAATCTCATGTGTTGCTTCATTACCATATCTCCGAATTTGATCAATCCATTCATCACTTTTTACACTCACAAAATGATGCTCATTCAAGTAATTAACATAATCAATAAATCGAAGATTTTCATTTGCCCCTAAGTCAACAGCAACATGCATCAATAATTTTCTACACAATAAAACCGTTCCAGTATAAGCATTAGCGGCATAACAGCTTCTAGCTTCTTCATAAACGTCATTTACATTTACAGGAACATCTTTAACTGGTGAACCATATCTGTTACCTGGAACTTGGATATTTTTATACATAAAAGTAGGCATGCGGCAATTAGTACAAATATAAACGCCTGCACCTCTATATATCGTTTGATCACCACGAAAATCAGTATAAATTAACGGCATTCCTTTATCACTAGAAACATATGCTCCACAGTAGCCACATGTGTAATCAACATCAACCATATCGTTTTCTTCCCATGAAAGTTTTTTATTTTCAAATTCTTCTTTAAATGTATTCATATTCTATTCACCTCAAAACCAATTATAAAAAAGCCTGGCAAAAACTACCAGACTTAATTGAGATGAATAAAATTATCCTGCCATAATTGACAGTAAAACCCAGGATGGACTTGCACCATCATTACTAGCTTAGTTGCTACCGTTTTTTCTAATTAAACTACTAGGTTCCTTAATCCGTATTAAGAATTTTGCAGAAGCATCAAACACGCCGCATTGACGCTGTATGTTTCCACTTGCTAACTAGCGCGAAGGAGTTTAAAGAAACTCTAGTACTAGCAGCCAGATAGGACACATCGGAATCGAACCGATAAGAGAAACATTGGGCATTTAATTCTCACACAGTGACTACCATATGCCTAGCTCACCATTGGCTAGCTGTATCCTACTATAATCGGTGTGAGATTCGAACTCACGTGTATACCACGAACACAACCAAGGCAGTTTATATTATGAAAATAAACAATTGATATAAGACCGATTAGGAGAACCATCCGGCAGATGGTTCGCAATGTTTACGCGCTCGCTCGCCTCATTAACCGCTCAGCGGGAGGGTCGTCGCAAGCTATGCACAAGGCTGGACTTTCACCAGCACCACCGTAACTTTAAGTCGGACGTGTCATTTTACCGTTTAGGTTTTCATGTGCTCCTATAAATTTAAACGAAGGTGCAATTTATTTAACGACGCTTGCTAACGTCACTACGGCTGATGCGGGACTTCAACCCGCCTGCGTGTACTGCAGATCAGATGTCAAAAGAAAAAACGAATAAGTTTAAAATTCTCACACGAGATCAGCCTGTTGTTTTGTCTTAAGAAGTATTTCTTAATTTTTCGACAATACTATATTAACGTGATTTCACTCCGTACAGAGTACGTACTTAATCCGTACACTGTACGTTCGTTCAAGTTCCGTCAAGTGTACGCTAGTAATCTTATAACTTTGTCACAATGATTTTTTATCTGCCATCCTTCAAAAGAATAGGCAAAAGTAAGTAATGCTCTTTTTCTGTAAGTAGCAAACGATGTATGTTCTCTGTAAACTAGCGGCTGAATGTCAACCCATCTTTGACGCTTAATGTATAGGCCTATTAATATTCTTTGAGAAACAGGATCTACGCCATGATATAAGGCATCATGAACAGATTTAACAACGTTCTGTGCATCTAAACCATTGATTAACTTAGTTTCAATGCTATTAGCTTCACTTGAGCCATAATTTTCTTCAAAACTAGGTGACGATAAATCAACCATTCGACTACCACCCATAAGAACTATTTTTTCTAAATCATCTTTAAAGAAGTTACTCACGTTTTTATAGGTTTGAACAGCATCAACTTTAGGTACTAACTCCACATAATCACTCCATAAATTTTCTTAGTGCTTCAGTTGCGGCAATTGATACCGGAACGCCTTTATCTTTACAGTATTCGACAAATCGATCATAAGTAAATGCATCTACTAACAATTCCATTAACAATCCTCCTCATAAATGTAAGAATTTATGCCATTTTTAACAGCTGGTTTATCTAAGTAAGGTGGCAAGTAATAAGAACCATTGCGGATAAATTTCCAGTGATACTTGCCTTGAGAGACCTTAAATCCGTGCGTTTTAAGATACTGTAGTCTATTACTTTGATAAGGCGGATATTTAAAATAAGATTTAATAAATTGAACCAAATTAGTTACGTAATATTTTTCACCGCTTGGAGTAGTAATCTGATACTTAAAAACTTTTTTTAATCTCACTCTATGTCGCTTGATGAAATTATAAATATCACCATCATTACCATTAACTAGCCTTACTATTTCACTAGCCGTGTAACCTTCATGTGCAAGCTTATAGATTCGATATTCAAAATCATCAATACTGCTGCCATGACCTGTTGAAGGATAAAACTCACGAATCCTTAAATAATCTGGATCATCTTCAGGGCAATTTACAATAGAGCCGTATCTAGATTCGATATTATTTAATAAGGTTAATATTTCTTGATATTTATTCATAACCATAACCTACTAATCCACCATCAACTATCATTAGTGCATCCTGAACAGATCGTGCAATACCATGAATTACGTTATGTGATTGAAGAAATTCATGAAATCTAATTTGATCAGGACGCGGTTTACCTGTTTTTGATTTAACCTCAATGCAAAAGAATTGATTATCAACCCAGCGATAACCCATTAAATCAGGGAATCCTTGAGGCAAGCCCGTGTCAAACCAGCGATGATCAATTGTTTGAACTTTACCAACATTCGTACGAAATACAGAACACTTATGTTGAGATAGAGCCACCATAATCTGCTTCTGAATTTCATGCTCCGATATAACCATTTACATCACCACTCGATCGAATTGCATCCCTAAATGTTCAATATCATGTTTCTTATACAAGAGATCAGTAATAGTAGCATTTTCTTTTACAACAAAAATATATTTTGAATCTTTGCCTTCAAAGAATTTATTGTTAGCTAATCCATAAGTATGAATTAAAGTTTCAGGGTCTTCATATCTAAGTAATTTCATGTTAAATACCTTTCAAAAATAAAACTAGAATTAAAGTAAAATCGATTATTGTTAAGCCTACACTTAGCCAACTTTGTGTCATATCTTCTTTAGCGTTTTTGATTAAATCGTAAAACAAACAATTCACGATCAAAACGATAAACCACCAACTAATGATCAGCATTTTGATTCTCCGAAATTAGTTCGGTTTGACTAGCTTCAAGGTTTACCATTACAGGACCTGAAGATACTTCACTTAACTGATCTAAAACAATATCCTTAGTATCTGCTGTTAAATTTACAGTTACTAAGCCATTCTTAACCTTGAAATTATCGATTTCTGCTTTAAATTAAATGATTTTACCGTGCATTATTTTTCCTCCATTAAATTACGACCACACATAGGACAAAACCTTATATATGCCATTACTTCATCTTCTCTATTAGGGTAAATAAATTTAGCATACAACTGATTACCATGCTTAATCTGTATAATTCTTCTTTTAGTGTAATGAACTAAATCATTACGAATTCTTTTAACGCCCCTGCAGTATGGACATCTTGCTTGTTCGTTATTTATTTTCATGCCTCCCAATCATCGATCACAATATGTGCATTAACTTTAGTAACTGTTGTATAAATTGATTTCAAAGCATTCACTGCTGATTCAACTGAATCAAAGGTCCTAGAACTCCAAATAGCATTATTATTTGGATTATGGAGAATCACAGGAACTACATAATTGAGACTAGTTGCATGTGAAAGCATATACAAACTAAATCCTGTTGAATTTCTATTTTTGCAAAGCAGAACATCTCCGATTTTATATGTATCATTTTCAATATATTTTCTATTATCAATTACCTTCATTTTCATGCTCCTTAAGATATTTCAATCCTAAAATGCTGTATCCTGCTAAATCTAACAGCGTATCTTCTAAGCTTTCATCATTTTCTTTAAGTTCATCACGTTTAATTAGTGAACTAATTCGATTAAATTTATCACCTAATCGAATTTTTAAGACTAGCAAACCATCTTCATCTAAGGATTTAGTGAAAGAATCACCGTAAGCTTGATTTTTAGCTTGCAAGATATCTGCTAGTTTATCGGTATATGTTTTAAAATTATTGCCCATTTAATTATCCTTTCTGTTTGTTAAACTAGAATCATCTCGTAAATTAGGAGGTGATTCTAAATGAATATTTCAACTATTACTGCATTAATTTCAGCTATTATTGCCATTTGTGCATTAGCTTCGCCCGTTTTAACAGCTTGGTTAAATAATAATTTTGCATTAAGAAAGCAAAAGCAAGATTTAGAATTTAAATCTAAACAAATGCAAGAATCTGAATTAACTCAACAATATGAAAAGCAAATTGATATCATTAGTGATTTTATTTATTCAATAAATGCTGCGGCTATTACCTTGAATGAAAATGATAAGAAAAGTACTGCTAAAGCCGGAGCCAAACTGCTAGTATTATTGAATCCATCTGATCAAAAGATAGTTATTGATGCTATTAAAATTGTTAATGATAGTAACGCTGGTTTTTCTGGTAATGATGTTGATCAAGTACGAGAATTAGCAGATAAAATTACTCGCAAGGCACCTATTTGGTTAGAACAAGCCAATAAAAACAGGCTAAAATAATTAGAATTGTTATTACCCAAGTTGTATAAAAACATTGTGGTAATAACTTTTTATTTGCGTTAATTTTCAAAAATATTAGTGCTGAAATCAGTACAATTAAGAAACAAATTACTTTCATAATTTTTTCTTTCTAATTCTGCGTTTCATTACAAACTAATACTCCTTATACTTTTCTAAGCATCGTATTGAAGCAATGCTAGTAAATGGAACGAACATTTCATAACCTCCCGTTGTTAAAAAATAAATGCCATTAACTCTACTATAAATACTAAAAAATGTTTCAATAGCACTTTGATCTTTTTGGATATCTTCCTTAGATAAAAATGTTATATAGCTACTGCCATCAATTAATTTAATTTCGAAATTCATTTTTTACCTCCATACTGTGATGAATGTGATGTCACCGTGATGTTAATAAACGTTGATATAGCAACATCTTCAACATTTCTCACACTCATCACACTCTTTTGTAAACTATTAATAATACACGGGTACTATATATATTATTAATAGTTATTTACTTATTTTATTTATTACTGTGATATGTGATGTATTTTATATAACTCTTAGAGAGAGTAAGGCTGAAGGGCATCACACTTTCATCACAAACATCACATTTTTTTGAATCCTCTTGAAGATTTCTTAGAAATTGGATCATAACCACTAGCACCAACTTCAAAACCCATATGACTCATTACATAACGCATAGTCTTGATGTCTTTGCTTTTGACTTCTCTACCAAGTCCAATTAATAAAGCTTGTCGCATTTCTTGATTAGAAATGAATTTTCTATCTTTGAATTGTCCATCAAGTAAAACTTTAATTTCATCTTCAACTTCAGAGGTTGCTAAAAATTGTTGCCGGTTGTCTGCTAAGATAGCTTCTTGTTTAGGTGAAAGCTTGAACGGATCTTTAGTGTGTTTCCAAAGATAAACAGCTTCACCCCAAACTTGATCAATTTCTTCTTGCTTCAATCCTTCAACAGGATGCACTCTTTGACGTTTTTCATCGCACTTGATTGAAAGAAATCGTCTGTCACCAGACTTGTCCTTTAAGTGCTGTACTTCATTAGTAGTACGAGCCATCACAAAACCTTTATTAAAAGTCATGATGTACTTACCATATGAAGGACGGTATCTAAAAACTTGTTCAGTAATGAATTTTTTAACTACTTCAAAGCTTGAGCGGTTTGAAGCAGTCATTTCATCATCATTAACAATCAAAGCATTTTTTAGTTCTGCCTTATCATCTTTATCAGTGAATGAATTAAACTGGTCTGTATAAAAACCACAAGGGGCAATTTCTCGTAAAAGTGTTGTTTTACCAATCCCCTGACCACCAACAAGATCAAGAACATAATCAAATTTAGTTAGCGGATTGTAGCCCTTAGCCACGGCCCCCATAAACCATAACCTTACAGTCAGTTTAGTAGCTTCAGACTCATCAGCACCAAGATATTTTTGTAAAAAATCATCAAGCCGTGGTTTCTTGTCCCATTTAGCTAAACATTTTTCAAAATAATCAATCACCGGATTATATGAATTAGCCCGTGCTACAGAATCGATTACTTGACTAACTAAGTTCGGCTTAAATGTCGTTTTGTATTCAGGGCTAACCGAAACATAAAGCACAATATCATTTACGATGCCATCATTAAGCTGGCCCTTTTTTAACACAATTTTAGGAATACCTTGCTTAGTCAAATCTAAAGTTACTGGCTTAACCACATCAATTTCATCAGTAAAACGATTAAATTTAAGGATTCCCTTTAAATTTGGATCATGCTGTAAAATTAATGCAACATTTTTGGTACTAGTAGTTTTGATTGTATCTTTATCAGTTAAATCAAAATTTAGTTTTGGCTTTTTGTTGTCTTTATTCACCTTATCAACTTTTTCAGCTGGCAAAGTTTTCATTTTAGTCATCTATATTTCTTCGCCTCAATTCTTTGTCTAACATGCTTTCGCATGTCTTATAAACTTCATCATCGCTTAACTTGTCTTTAGTATTGTTATTTGCAATAACAGCTAATTGATAAGCTTTGTTAGGATCAACACCACGGAATAATAAGCCACCCATAAAGCTAGCTAAAGCATTATTTCTTCCACCGGTTTCACCTAAACCATTAATAATTTTTTCAAATAATTGTGCTGTAGCTGTTTTATCTTTAGCAATGTAAGCACCCTTTAAATCATCATCAACAGGTATGGTTTCTTTTTGCTTTTCAAGAATTAATTCAAGTAATTTTTTAGGCGGTTCTTTCATTGGCTCGCTGTTAAGCCATTGATAAGATTTATCACCTAGTACAGATGGAGCAACAACAACATAATTATTTTCGTGGGCTTTCAAGTCCACATTAGGTAAGAAACCAATATTTTGTTGAACTGCAACATTTTTAGGCTTAGTAAAGAAAAAGTGAAAACCATCATGTGCGGTGCGCTCCATAAGTGTATCTTTAAACCATTCATCGTGATTTAAAGCCTTGATTGACTCCATGCCATCACCTTCATGTCGGTCTACATCAATCACAAAGAATTTATCTGTTTTCAAAGCGATGTTAGCTGTCGGATATTTTTGCCATATTCTTTTGATTTCATCGCCCGTCAAGGGCGGCTTATCCGCAAACTTGATTAACGGGCGCTTATCTGTGCCAATCGGAATTACTGAAAAACCGTGACTAGCATAGTTAAGCGCGTAATTTACTAAATTTGGATGCATTTTTAAAACCTCTCTGGATCATAGCCATAATCAACGCTTACCTTAGGCTCTGGTAAGCTCACATATGACTTAATAGCATTCTTTTTAACAGTCCAGTTACTCCAAAACGGTTCTTCACCACAGCCTGGATACCAGAGACCTTGACCATGGCTTTTCTTAATTGCAGTTTCAAAAGTTAAGAAGTCTTCTCTATGAGAAAATTGCAAGTCATCAGTAATTTCATCAACATCTGCTGTTACATATAATGGGTAAACTTTAGAGCCTAAAACGGCTAAAACTTCTGTTTTTAGATATTTGATGTTCATAGTTAACACTCTTTTCTTTAATCGAATGGTAAATCTTTATCAGTAATTTCTTCAGGATCCTTAGCAGCCGCAAATGGATCATCTTTAGCATCAACCGCAGCAATCTTAGGTTGTTCTAACTTAGCAAAATCATAATTACGGTATGGTCTATCTGGATCTTTCTTGTTAGGACTGCTCTTAATCGTCAATTGAAGAGTCTTACCAACGTAAGGAAGAAAACCATTTTTTAGTTCTTCATATGCTTCAGTTTCATTAGTCATTGCAGTAATGAATGGATCATCTGGCACAGCATAACCAACCATCGCTCCAATAATCTTAATTGTTTGAATTGAGCGGCTTAAAACAAAATCAGGCATAGGTTTACCCTTAGATGTTTTTTGCGCAAGTGTTGGAGTGATAAATTCAATTCGACCAGCTTCTTTACCATCAAGAATAGTCATATCAAAACGGATATAGTCTGTATTTGAATTTTTCCAAACTCCATGAGTTACTGAACTCATTGAAACGTTATAAGTTCCATCAGGAATAGCGTTGTTTTCTTCAACCTTTCCCTTGTTTGGGTCAAAATCACCGTTGTTTAAATTCTTTAAAATGTCTGTCATACTCATAATTATTTAGTCTCCTTCTTTTCTTCATTCTTAGTTTGTGGTGGGAACATACCGTGGCAAGATTCAAGTAACTGCCTAATTGTCGAATCGGTTATATCTTCTGGAGTATAATTACTCCGTTTTTCTTCAGCGCTTCTGTAATAGGTGTTCGGACCTAACTTTTGAGTTCTAATAACTAGATCACAGTTACCGGCTATAATGTTGTAATATTGTGGTTTCAAAGCAGGCACAATTTTAGTAGTCCCATTAGCGATGTCACTTTGTTCAATTTCTCTGCTAATCCAAATCACATTTACTTGCATTGCTTTTAATTCAAGAACTAAGTCACTTATTAGCTTTTTAACCATTCCTGTTCCTTTGCCATATGCAAGTTTTCCATCAGTGATATATTTTTCACCAGCTTCTTCAGTAACTTGTTTTGTAAAAGCATCTACCACATCTTCGATCGTGTCGATAATGATTGTTTTAAAAGAGGTTTGTGGTATTCTTTTAAGAATTTCGTCCATTCTGCCAATCACATCTTTAACCGGTTTGTCGTTTTCATCTGTCACTAGTGACATAAACGGTACCCTGCTTTGTTTAGCATTGTTATCTGTATTAAGGTCTAATGCATGTGGAAAATAACTTGCAAAGAAAGTTTTTCCGCTCATTGGCAAACCATAGATAAAAAAGTAATGTGGTTCTTTTTTTGGTTTTCTTGGTTTATCTTCAGGAAATGTAATCATTTTTTATTCTCCTCGTACATAATTAATACATTTTCATCAAATTCCCCTGTTGATCCTATTTGATCACTTGCTGCAATAGCGAGGGCGGTTTGATATTTAATGTCTATTACTTCTTTATCTTTAATAAATTTATTAATTTGATTTTCAAACACTTCAGGGTCATCTTCACCCATACGAGATAGAATTTTTACTTTCATTTTTTATCCTCCAAAAATTTGAGTGCTAATTTAAGAATGTTAATGTAGATAGGTAATGAAGTTACATCAAATAGACAATTAGAACTTTCATTATCTAAGTACCATTGCTTAACTTTATCGTTTGGTGGAACTATCTTTAATAGCACTTCCTCTGAATCTTTGACACAAATATAAACAATAATTTCTCCTTGATAGACATTTTGTAATTTCAAGAAACCACTATCATCTAAGTCTGCCGTAGTTTCAGTTTTGTTTTTTTCTTCTACCCTAAATCTAAGATCATTTAAAGTAGTTAATTGATTTATCTGCTTTTCAAATTCTTTTACTTTCATTATTTAATCAACCCTCTCTTCTTAGCCATATGCCATGCCCAACCTGGCTTATATCCATGTATTTTTGCATAAGCTTGAAGTTCAGCCATGGTGTGCAATTCATTAACCTTTTTATTAATCACGTTTTGATAAACAGTGTCGTGTAATATCTTTTTAACTAACTGCTTCCTAGCTTTAGTTGCTTCAACTAAATCAACATCGCTGAATGGTTTCGCTTCATGTACTTTAATGGGCTTGCCACAGATAGGACACTTGCCATCTTTAACTTCACTAGCTTTCACTACCGCAAAACAGTAATCACAAGTAACGATTGACATACCAGGATCTTTCAGTAAAGTCTTACTTTTCTGTTTTCCTGATTTAATCGCTTGTTTCCAGTCGCGGTCATCATCAGGATAACCAAACGACTTAAAGTTATTAGCATGATCAATAATGATGGCTGTTTTGCCTTCACGCGGATTTAAACATCTCATAGAAAACTGTAAGTACAATGCAAGTGATGCTGTGGGGCGTGCCATAATAACACAGTCCACATTTGGCAAATCTACTCCTTCAGTGAATAAATTTACGTTAACCAGTATCTTAATTTCTTGATCTCGAAATTTTCGGACAGCTACAGTGCGTTTTTCTTTCGGCGTTGTACCATCTACCTCAACCGCAGAAATTCCTTCAGAATTAAATTCAGCGGCTATCTTAATAGCTGAATCAATTGAATAGGTATAAACGACAGCTTGCATCCCGTTAACAATTCTTTTGTATTGCTTAACGATATGCCCAAAAATTTTGGTAGACATGGCTTCCTGCATGGATTCGTTAGTAAAATCTCCAGTGCTGCCGCGTTTTAATAGCTTGCTGTCAAAATCGCCAGGCGGTTGAAAGTACCTAAACGGTGCTAAAAATCCCTGCTCGGTCAGTTTATGAATCGATTGACCTAAAATAATATCGTCTGCAATCTGATCTAGCTGCACTCGCCCTGTTCGGTGCGGAGTGGCTGTGAAAAGCAAAACTATAGCTTTAGGGAATTTATTTAAAATTCTTTGATAGCTTTTAGCTAAAGCGTGGTGAGCTTCATCGACTAGAATCACGCTAGGTATTGGTAGTTTATCTACTCTACGTGTTAATGTTTGAACCATACCGGCAGTTAATAAATCTGGATTTACCCCCTGTTTATCAAAAGTTTTTACAGCCTGCTGTAAGACTTCCTTACGATGAATCAGGAACATCACACGATTATTATTAGTTGTTGTTCTTCTGGCAATTTCTGCCATGACTATGGTTTTGCCAGTTCGAGGGAGGAGACTGAACAACGATAACTCGATGATGATTTCGCATTGAGTCAACGATTTTGGTAATTAAGTCATTTTGATATGGTCGTAGTTCGAACATCTCTAAACCACCTCCCATAACTTACTTGCCATTTGAAAACTGGCTAAATTCTTTTCATCGCTTGCCTTTTGTCCCAGTTTTCTAATCTGGTCTTCAATGCTGATATGATTTCTGTCGGCTAATTCATTGACTACTCGACCTGCTAAAACTTCATTTTTACTCCTAGCAGCTACATCAAATAGGTGTAATAGCTTTTCTTTAGGCAATGCCTTTATGTTAATTCTCATAAAACATCTTCAATTTCTTTTAAATCTAGCTTGATGGCTTTAATAAAATTCTTAATCCAAACTGGATTACCAGAATGGCTGATTTCATTAAGTCCAATTTTGATGTCTTCTACAGCATTTTCGATAACTTCAGATTTACGTAAGTAGCGATCGTGTTCTTGCTCAAGCTTGCCTAAAATTCGACTAGCCATTTTGTAATCAGTATCAATACCATTTTTCTTAGCAGCAAACTTAATTTGCTTAAGCACGTCCCGTGGTGGCATTGTTGTTTTTTTACAAATAATCATGATTTCATCCATTGCGTGAGTCATATCGCCTTGTTCTGCAAACTTGCTAAAGCCCTTCATAGCTTCTGTAATATCAATTGAAACTGTAAACATTATTCAATAACTACCTTTCTAGATCTTTCAAGATATGCACCTGGTACATCTTTACCTTTTTGAAGGTCTTCTTTGATTTTCTTTTTGTTGGCTTGTGGTTTAGGATCTGGATATGTAACATAATCGATCGGAATTTTATTCACATCTGGTACAACCGTTCGATAAGATAGCCGCCCCAATTTAAAATTAAACTTATTGGTTTGGATAGATTCATGACCACTACTTTCAATAGCAATTTTTAAGAACTTGCTTAAATTGGCACTCTGTGTTTGATAATGTTTTTTTAGCTTAGTCAATTGCTTAATCTTTTTATCTAACCAATCAATTTTAGATTCATCTTCATTAATCCAATTGGCTACAGAATCAAGCTTTTCATTTCTAGCATCTTCAAGAGACTCTAATGTGTCGGCTAAAGTTTCAGGTTCAATTTCACCTGATTCTGCTTTTTCCTTGATTTTTGCCACGGCGGAATTTAGTTCAAATACATTCATGATATTTACCTTACTATGGTCTAATCGTTAGCGCGGTTAGATCTCTTTTTAATTAAGTCATAAATTGTGGTAACCATTGGCGTGATTGCCCACAACTTTTCTTGTGTTTCTTTACTTAGCTTCATGTTTATTAGTCCTTTTTTGCTAAAATTAAGTTATCCCTTAAACGGGGAGGTGATTAATATAGTTGATCTCCATAAAGACGTTATGGCTGACATTCTAGGGCAATTAGAAACAACCGATTTTGATTACAAATGTGATAACTGTGGTAAAGATATCAAAGTTAAAATTGGTAAAAATATTTGTCCAAATTGTCATTCAACTATAAACGTCAAACTTTAAATTTGAGACTGAGTGCATTAGCACTTAGTCTTTTTTATTCATGTTTTCTAAAATCTGTTCTAATTCTTTAGCAGCTTGTGTACATTTAGTAAGTTCGTTATAAAGTACATCTAAATCAGATGAATCAATTCTTACTTTTACTGACTGTTCCATTTATTCTCTCCTAACTAAGCCATTCAATGATCGCGCCCCAGAAGCCGTAGCTTAGCAAACTTGCTGCTAAGATCATTACTCCGATAAACACTTTTAAAGTTTTATCGTCTAGGTTATTCTTTCGAATTGGCTTATTAAATTCACGATAAAAATTCTTATTTTGCATTCCAATCAATTTCCTTTCTATGTTCATTCATCCAAATAGCAGCTGGATATTCAAAGATTGTCATCTTACCGCCTCTGCCTGGATGAATATTGCTACACCAATCCGGCTTAAATGGGTAAAGAATATTTCTTTTTACCCATGCTGAACCGTGTGGCTTAGCATATTTCTTAGCAAATTCATCAATACTGATTGTTTTTCCTACTATTTGATTTTCTGGAACATAACCACGTTTCTTCATAATTAGATCAACTACTTGTTCTAATGAGGAATCTTCAATTGCTAGTTGCATGTTGATCACTCCTAACATTTGATAAAATGAATTTTGAGAAAGAAGGCATTAATATGATTGAAACCATACGCGCTGAACGCGTTCTTTTAAAGAAGTTAGCCAAATATAAGTCGATAAATCATAATGATCCTATAATTACTAAAGACCCTTATTTGATCAAAGATCTTGTAGATAAAGGATTAGTTCAAATTTATCCAGTAAATAAAGTTAAGAATCACATAACTAATATGGTTGATTTTAATTATTCTCTATCACCGGAAGGTGAGCATTATTTTCAAGAACGACATGAACAATTTAGAAAATTTCTTCTTAGAAGTGTTCTAGTGCCTATAATTGTTTCAGTTATAACTACCCTCTTAACAACTCAACTAATTCCATTTATCTTGCATACAATGCTGCCAAAGTGAGTAATGTGGTAACTAAACTAACAACAAATGGAATTAGGTAATCACCAATTACTTTTCGATCAAACTGTTTAACTTTTTCATCTATGTCATCATTTGATGGCTTTTTTTGTTTAACCATGTTGATCACTCCATTCCTAAAATCTTGTAAATCTTTTTACGAATTTCAGTAGAGCGCGGACTAGTGTTACCTTTGACTGCTTTGTTAATCTCAGAACGACTTTCACCAGTAATTTTTGCTAAATCGGCTTGAGTCATATTTTGTTCGATCAACGAAAGCTTAATTTCTCGTTCAACCATTTTTTTAGCTGTTTCTAGCTTTTCTTCAATCGGCATATAATCACCTCTTTTTTATGTTGTTCAACTTGTTGTAAAATTTGTTGTAAAAATAATTTAGAAAATTGTTGACATTATTTAGAAAATTCACTAATATCAAGGTACAGCAAATAAACAGTTATCAAGTATCCCCATACTTTTAAAATTGGCTATTTGCTTGTTTCTAACTTGTTTTAAAACTTATTTCTTAACTTGTTGACAAAACTATTATTAACCAAATCTTCTAAAAATGCAATAGATATTTAGAAGATTTTCTAAATAATTTTGTCAAGGATTGGAGAACCCTTGATATGATTGAATTTGAGAGAACTAAAAATTTAGCAAAACAAAAGAAAATGTCATTGCGTGAAGTGAATGACAAAGCCAAATTAGGTAAAAATTCTATTTATAAATGGAAAACTAATAAACCAGGTACCGAAGCTTTAACAGCCGTAGCTAAAATTTTAGGCACCACCACCGACTATTTAAATGGTCTTACAGATGATCCTACCCCACCAACTAAAAGCAATGCGCCTACTACATTCGAAGATTTAGGGTTACCTTATAAAGGCGTAATTCCTGAAGATGTTAATGACATGTACCGTGCGATTGCTAAGCAGTACGCTGAAAAACATAACTTACCTAAGAGGGATGCATAAATATGTATCAAACGCCAGAACAAAAAGTAGAAGCACGAAATGAAGTAATAAAATGGCTTATGAATTACGCTTTAGATCATCAATTTGGTATAACTTTTTCATATAAAGCTAATGATGATGACCCATCTGAAGCTTTTCCTGAATATAGTTCGGCTGTAATTAATGCCAATTGGAAAAATATTGATGAAATACCATTTATCATTGGCCATGAATTAGGTCATTTAATGCTAGGACACAAGCGAAAAGAATTTGATGAAAGCCCAACTAAACGCATTCTAATGGAGCGTGCCGCAAATGAATACAGTCTTTATCTACTAACTGAATATTGTGATTTACATGAGATTTATTTTTATGATAAATACACATTTGCACATGCTTTCGGCATTCCTAAAGATTGCTATTATTTACTAGAAGAACAAGCCTAAAAATATATTAAGGAATTAATTTATTATGATCGAATTTGAGCGAACAAAAGAATTAGCTAGAAAAAGAAAAATGTCGCTACTAGAAGTAAACGACAAAGCAGAATTAGGTAAAAGAAGTATTTACAACTGGAAAAATAGAAAGCCAGGTATTATGGCACTAAGTGCGGTGGCTAAAGTTTTGCATACTTCTACGGACTACTTAAGCGGTATTACTGATGATCCTGTACCTCACGTACAAGAATCAATTCATTTAGAAGATGATTTAAATTTTGTGTATTGTGGTTATCCAGTACCACAAAAGTACATCGATGCTATCCGTTTTCTAATGAATCGTGATATAAAGTCCAATAACTGAAGACTTTAAAAGCTGTTGTCAACGTCATTTTGTTTTTATGGAGGCTAATTATGAAACTAAAGAAAGCGGCGCTAATCAGTGTAGTTATAGCAGCTGGTTTAAGTCTAAGTGCATGTAGCAGTTCTAATAATGAAAGTAGTTCTGCTAAATCCACTCAAACTTCTAAGAAGAAATCTAGTTCTGTAGATAAAATTATTTCTCAGAATAAAGAGCTTAGAAGTAAATTCGACCAAATCAAGGTTGGAGATTTAATGAGTAACGGTAAAGGTGGAGATACTGAAAAGCAAGTTAAAGCTTTATTAGGTAGTCCTAATTCAACCACATCTTCTAAAACTGAAGGAATTAAAACTTCAGGTACTTCTTGGACTAAAGGTAAAGTAACTATTACAGTAGCATACGTTAATAAACGTGCCATTTCTAAGATGATTACCGGTTTCAAATGGACTGGTAGACCTGCCAAGTTAGACAAAAAATCCTTTGATTCTATTGCAGATGGTTCAACATATGAATCAGTCATCAAGAAATATGGTGAACCTGATGGCTTAGATGAATCTTTAATCATGGGTAAAAAGACAGTTTCAGCCACATGGTTAACCGGTGTTAAAGGTGATACTGGTGCTAATGCAGTATTAACCTTCACCAACAACAAATTAACCGATAAGACCCAAACAGATCTTAAATAGAATAAAAAAATCCCACCACTGCGCCAACAGTGATGGGATCGGTAAAAAGCTACGCCAATAGCTTTTAAAAATAAATGTATTTGAATTAAACAAAACCCGCCAAGGCTTTGCTATACCCTATTTTAGCAGAGTTTTGGCTAGAATAGGAGTATTTTTATGGCTTCAATTAAAAAACGCGGTAAAACTTGGTATGTTAGATTTTCAAAAAGAGTTCAAGAATGGGATCCTGAAAAACAGGAAATGGTTTCTGTTTTAAAGCAAAAATCCAAAGGTGGATTTAAAACTAAGGCTGAAGCCCAACAATACGGAATAAAAATGGAAGCTGCTTCTATATCAGGTGTAGATGTGATTAAAAATTCTATATTCGCTGATTACTATCAGAAGTGGTATGAAACTTATAAGTTTCCTTCCGTTCGTTCATCAACCAAAAAGCGTTACAAAATTAATCATAAATTTATCAAGCAATTTTTTGGTAATACTAAAATCAAAGATATTACTCGTGAGCAATATCAAAAATTTATCAATGATTTTGGCAAAGACCACGCTATTATTACAGTTAGAAAAATAAATATTTCAATTAAAGCTTGCGTTCAATATGCTATAGATGATGGCTTGCTTAATCGAAGTTTTGCTAGCCGTGTGGCATTATCCGGTGATCCTACTAAAGATAGACATGTGGATTACTTAAATCTAAATGAAATTGAATTATTAACTCAATCCTGTATTGAGAGTTTAAATACTAAATATACTAGTAAATATTTAATTTTAGCCGCTATTTACACCGGTGCAAGATTAGGTGAATTATCTGCCCTGCACTGGAATGATATAGATTTTGAAAACCATACGATTTCGATTACAAAATCATGGAACCAAAATAGACGCGAAATGAATAAGCCTAAAACAGAATCTTCTAATAGGATTATTCCTGTAAATTCAAAGCTCTTACAGGTTTTGAAACAGCTTGAACATAATCATACTGATTTTGTTTTTGCTTCTCCTACGACAAAATATCCACCTTCTAGCAATGGTGTAAATCATACGTTAAGAAGCTTACTTAAAAAAGACGAAATTGATAAACCTACTTTTCATTTCCATAGCTTAAGACATAGTCATGTTGCTTATCTTATTTCACAAGGTATTGATATTTATGCAATTTCTAAAAGATTAGGACACTCAGATATTAGCATCACTTTAAAAACATACGCTTACTTACTTGAAGAATATAAAAATAAACAAAATGATAAAATTATTCAATCCTTATCTAAGCTGTAAAAAGTTGTGCATCATTTGTGCAACACGGTTAAAATTTCTATGATTTCCTAAAACATCAAATCGCATAAAAATAGGGTTTTACGACTTTTAAATCATCGTAAAACCCTATAATTATGATCCGGGTGAGATTCGAACCCACGACCCACAGTTTAGAAGACTGTTGCTCTATCCAGCTGAGCTACCAGACCATCTTGTATGTTTGTATGTCCTCAACAGAACATAAACTATTATAGGTAAAGATATTTCAAAATGCAAGAGTATTTTTCAAAAAAGTTTTTATTTTTCCAAAATTAATTAAAGTATAATTGAAGTAAATACCAGTATTACTAGAAAAGAGCATAAATTATGGAACTTAAAGATAAAATCAAAAAATTTGTGACTGATTTTAGAGACGGTGCATACAAGCATGATACTGAACGTGATAGTGGCTTGGCCCATGACATCCCCGAAGTTGAACGACTTGATAATCTGCCTTATGGTCCTGACAAAAAATGGCACACCTTGGATGTTTATTTACCGAAAAACCATGAGGCACCCTTCCCCGTTATTATTAATATCCACGGTGGTGGCTGGGTCTACGGCACTAAGGAAACCTACCAATATTATGGCATGGGCTTAGCTAAACGTGGCTTTGCCTTCATCAATCCTAATTACCGCTTAGCACCCGAAAATGCGGAATTTCCAGATGAACTAGATGATGTTGACCGCTACCTGCATTGGGTTGACGATCATGCCGAGGAATATCGCCTTGATCGTAACAATGTCTTCATCGTTGGCGATAGTGCTGGCGGGCAAATGGCGGAACAATACGTAACCATTTTAACCAATTCAGATTACGCTAAGTTGTTTCCCTACAAGCCACTAAACTTAAAATTTAGAGCAGTTGGCTTAAATTGTGCCGCTTCCTTCATGCTGACGCCAAGCAATTTAAACGGCATGGCTAGTGCCTACTTTACCAAAAAGGCAGTTAATAAATATCACGAACAACTTGACGTTGAAAAATACATCAATCACAATTTTCTACCAACTTTTTTGATCACTGCCAATAAGGACTTTTTACATGACATGCAATTTACCCTCTTCGGCTTTTTGCTAGGACGCGGTGTTCACGCCATTTGTAAATCATATGGTGATGCAGATAATCCACGTGGTCATGTCTTCTTTGTTGATCAAAAAGATGAACTAGCTGACCTAGCTAACGATGAAGAAATTGAATTCTTCAGAAGCTTTTTGCAAAAATAATAAAGGAAGAAAAAATCATGATTAAATTTTATGGCTATAAACGCTGTTCTACTTCACGCAAAGCCCGCAAATGGATGGACGACCATCAAGTAAAATATGAATTCCAAGATTTAGTTGAAGAACCACCGAAAAAAGAAGATTTGATTAAGTGGCTAACCCAGTATCAAGACCGCGGCTTAAAGTATTTTTTCAATACTCATGGTCAGGATTACCGTAAAGAAAATCTGAAAGAACAGATTTCAACCATGACCATTGAAACAGCTGCCGAAATGATGTCTAAAAATGGCAAGCTAATCAAGCGGCCCTTAATCGTTGGCGATGACAAGTTAACCTGCGGCTTTAAAGAAGATATTTTTGCTAAAACTTGGCTGTAAAGAAATAGCACATAACCTTATTTAATTGGTTATGTGCTATTTTTCTATCTCGTCAAATTAATCTCGCGATCAAATAATTGCCGCATTTCATCATTAAAATTGTGGGCGATGAAAACAATTGTAGCATCGGTTTTAACAAATTGACGCAAAATTTTCATCGTTGCCGCCTGATCAATAGCACTGGTTGCCTCGTCAATCAAAAGCAATTTACTCTGGTACACCATGCTTCTAGCCAAAATAATCTTCTGCCGCTGACCACCGGAAATATTCAACTGATCAAGGTCAATCTTAGTCTCAGTTCCAGCCGGAAATTTAGCAATATCTGGCGCAAACTGGACCTTTTCAATTGCTGATTCCATTTCATCCAACAATTTTTGATTAAACATCGTAATATTCTCGGCAATTGTCACCGGAAACAGCACTGGGCTTTGCGGTAGATAACCAATTTGCGTTAAATCCGGTTGAATTTCCTCACCCTTTGGATCAAAATATTGAATCTTACCGCGACTGGCCGACAATTCACCTAAGATTAGCTTAAACAAAGTCGACTTGCCACTTCCAGATTCACCTGTTAGTAAAACTTTTTCGCCGGCTTTAATTTGAAAATCTGGGAAAGTAACTCCGCTACCATTGGCAAAATCAACAGCCAAATCATGAATCGCTAAGCCAGCTGCTGGTGCTGAATTAGTTTTTGTCTTTGCTGGGAGCTTCTTTCTAGCCGCAAAAATATTTTCTCGCAACTCCTTGGTTGCCCGCATCCGGCCACCATAATTGGCAATTCCTTGCAAAGAACCAAACAAAGAACTACTAAAGTTACCTATGCTGGCAATTAAACCAAAGGCGGCCCAATTATTTACTACTAAAAATGCCGTCAATAGAAAAATTAAAGCATCCCCTAGCGAATAAGCCAGTTGATTCAGATAATCTAGCTCCTGATCGACCTTTTCTTTTTCAATCTTAGCCGCCTCTAGTCGACCTGAATTCTTAGCAATTGTCTTAAATAGTTTCTCGCTCGCAAAATAGCGCCGAATCTCAGTTAAGCCAATTAGCCAATCACCTAAAGTTTTTAAATATTTTTGATTTGCATTAGACACTTTTTTAGTTGCTCTTTGTAGTGGTTTGTCCAATAACTTAGGCAAATAAATTTGGACTGCTGCAAAAATTAAACAAGCAATTAACAAACTCCATTGAAAAGTTACTAAACTAAAAGCTACACCCAAAATATTAGCCAGCATCCCTGCTACATAACGAAAAGAGTTTAAATAATCTGTATGCAGCAGTTCCAGATCATTCGTCAAACGATTCTGCACTGCGCTGACCTCGTGCTTTTGACCATCTGCAAAACAATGATCCGTCACTTCTTGCCGAATCAAGTGCAAATACTTTTGGACTACTTTTTGCCAAAGAATTCCAGCAAAATTATATGAGCCAAAAGCGATCAAATAACCAACTAGTTGCAATAAACTCCATATTAAAAATAAACTTACATTTTTATTTTTGGCTGCATCAAACTGCATAGTTAAAATATAAGCTACGCTGACTTCGCCCCAAGCTGCAATAATTTGTAAGCCCAGTGCTAAACAAAACTTAATCGGACTTAATTTAAATAGTTCTTTTCCGCTCATTATTTTTCCTCCAAGTGAATTTCACGATCGAAAAGTGCTTTTTGCTTCGGTGTTAAATTATGCGCAATCGCTAAAACTATCGCCTGCGTTTGAACCAAATTTTGCAAAATTGTGGTTGTCCCCACTTGATCAATTGCACTAGTTGCTTCATCTAAATAAAGCACTGGCGTATTATGCAATAATGCCCGCATCAAAACTACCTTTTGCTTTTGTCCACCTGACAACAAATTCTGCTCCATTTCTAGCTGCGTTTTTATCCCATCTTTCAAACGCGCCTGATCAGCAGTAAAAGCCATTTGGTCAACTAAACTTGCAACTTTTTCATTTAATTTTGGCTTAAACATCGTGACATTCTCCTGAATGCTGCCAGGGAACAATCTTAAATCTTGAGCCAGATAACCCAAATATCTTAGATCTGGCTGAATCGCTTCACCGGCTCTGTTGCGATAAATCACCGCTCCACTGACTGGCTTAATTTGTCCCAGCAAAACTTTAAACAAGGTCGATTTACCTGTGCCTGAATCACCGGTGAGCAGAACTTTCTCACCCTTTTTCAAAATAAAATCAGGATAAGTAATCTTTTCTCCATGCGGATACTTTACCACTAGATTTTTCACTTGAATTGAAGCAATATCGGCCGCACTATCATAGTTATCTTCAGGTAAATTCTTTTGCAAATTAGCCAGATTATTTCTTAATGTTTTAGTCGACTTCAATTGCGTATATTTATTCACGCAGCTATCAACACTGTAGAAAATCCCATTAGCAAAATAACCAGCAGTCAAAATTGCGCCTAAATTCACTTGACCTTTAAAATATAAGATTCCGGCGATGAGCGGTACACCCACTCGTCCCGCAATATTAAAAACTGCAGCTACCATGCCGGTATAGCACATCAATTTATCGCGGCGGTATTCACTATCTTCTAGCTGCCGACTTTGCGAGCCAACCACCTTTTTCAAAACTAATTTATTTTGGTAGCGCCTAAGTTCCTCCAACCCAGCAAACCATTTTTCTAATACTTGTAAAAAACGCTTATTTTGTAAAGAAACTGCTTCAGTTGCCGGATTTGTATAATTTTCCATTAATTTAGGCACGATGATTGCTAAGGCAGTAATTGTTAAAGTATAAGCAACTAAGATCCAGTGAAAGGTAAACAAAGTGCCGATGGTCAAAATAATATAGATTAAATCACAGACAAAATAGAAATAAATATTGTAGTAATTTTCTTGAATCAACTGCAAGTCATTGCCTAAATGATTTTCCATCTCAGATACCTTGGCTGGCTTTTGATAAAAATGGCGAATCATTTTCTGGCGTACTTGATGAAACAAGGCCTGCGTTTGCTTAGTATTCTGTACACTACCCAAATTAAAGCTAATATTGCAGACTTGCCCAATTAAAAACTGCACTAAAATTAATTCTAAAAAGAAGCTAAACTTCCCCTGTGCAATCGCATTTAACTCAGGACTAGTCAAGTAAGTGTAAATAGTAGTTGCCGCTTGCGTTAAGGTAACTAAAAACAAAACAAGCAGTGCCCGCTGACGGTTAGCTTTAAAATAATCTTTTAAACCCATTATTTATTTTCCTCATTCTTTTTGACAGTAACGTTGGTCAACAAAATATCTCTAACGTCTGATTTGTCGCAAAGAAAAAGCACTGCTCTTGGGTGCTCACATCCAAATAACAGTGCAACAAATAAAGGTCGATTTTAACAAAGAAAATCGCCTCTAATCCGTTTACTGCTAATACTTGGTATGCGGGCAAAAAATGGGTACACTAAATAAGGTGCAAAGACAGTAATTTTTGCTAAACAACAAATCAAATATTAGAGATTCAATAAACGAATCATATGGCAATTTCCTCTATTTCTATAAGTTAATTAAAACTATATCATATTGATTTAATATTTCAAGCTAATTTTTATCTTCAGCTAAATATTTTTGCAAGACCTTGAAAACACCATTTTCGGTATTGGCTGGTGCAATGTATTTAGCATGCTTTTTAACCTTGTCCATCCCATTTGCCATGGCATAAGAATATTTGGCAAATTCTAGCATGTCAATATCATTACCGCCATCACCAAAGGCGATTAAGTCGTCACCAGTCATGCCCATTTTTTCTAGAAGGTGCTTTAAGCCGGTACCCTTGTTTACCCCTTGGGTATTAACGTCAATGGCAAAAGTAGCTGACCCAAAGGCTGAGATTTTGCGGTCATGTTTTTGATTAAAATCGTGTTCAATCTCTGCAGCCTTAGAACTATCCATGCCAAAAGTAATTTGATAAAGATTTTCTGGCAGGTCATTCCAGTCATCAATTACCGTACTCTTGCCTGCAAAATAAGCTAAAAAGTCGCGCTCATTCTTTTCAACATTGCTGTGCAAATATGCAATGTCGCGGCCAAATACCATCGTAGCCATCTCGCCGTACTTAGCGTGTACATCACGAATCAATTGCAAGACATCATCCCGGTTAAGCAAGTAGCTTGCTGCTTCTTTGCCCTTAATGATCAATCTTGAACCGTTTAAGGTTACAAAATCCATTCTGCTGGCAAACTTGCCAAAGTCTTCCTTCAATCTGACATAAGGTCGTCCGGAAGCCACGATAAAATGCACGCCTCTTTGTTCAAACTCCGTCAAAAGTTGATCAAATTCCTCGTGGTTAAATTGCTTACGGTCATCCAAAAAAGTACCGTCCATATCTACGGCAACCGCTTTAAATGGTAAAGTCATTTCATCACCCCATCATTAATCTAACTTAGTTACTAAATAATCTTATCATTTTTTACCCTGCTATTTCATCCGTAACCTGCGCATTCGACCACGTTTAAATATAAAGTAGCTAATCGTTAACAAAATGATGCTGGTAATAATGAAAATAAAATTATCACTCCAAAAATAGTGCCAGCCAATTTTGGTTAAAGCAGCTGGTGTCGCTATTTCTTCAATCATGGCATAAATATAAAAAACAGCATAAACTGCGGCTAGTAAATATCCAACTCCCGACAAAAAGTAAAGGATCAGGCTAACAGCTTGCTGCTTAACTGCAACTTTGTTTCCCAGTAAAACCAATAAAATGGCTGCCAAAAGAGGCAAAACATAAAAATACCAAAATCCCATCGTGATCCCCCTGCTAGTTTTTCTTTATTATTCCAAGCAGAAGTAAAAAAATAGTAAAGAAGCTTTTAATTTTGTGCAAAAAAGAGGTTGCTTCCTTTTGAAACAGCCTCTTCTTCATTAAACTAGCTTAACCCATCTAGCATGTTTATTTTTTAATTTAGCCCAGCTATCGAAGAACAATACTCCGAAAACCAGAATCATGATAATGCCCAATAAAATAATGACATTAGTTGAATTAGTTACAGCTAAACTTTTAGCTGAATTGAAATCAGCTACTTCGTCCATTTGGATAATCAATCCTGAAAACAACATGGCTAAGCCGTTCAATGTTAGCAAGCCACACAGAATTGTTAAGATTTTAGTCTTTAATAGCTTCATAAAACCATGCCCTTTCTTTAGTAATTAGCTTAGTATTGTACACATTTTAGTTTTTAATTCAAGTATTTAGCTTATAAATTCACCATTTTTCTAAATTAGACAAAACCAGCATTTTAGCACTTCCATATCATTTTAACTATAAAATTTTGAGTAATATTTAAAAGATGAACTTTGCCTTCAAAAAGCAAATTTGGTCAATTTTACTGAATAAGCACATTGTTCGCTTTTTAGTCAATATAAGCTAAAATTCAAAGTAATCTACTGGTAACGATTACTGAAACAATAATATTTTGTTGATAAGTTGTCATATCTATTGGTTCTAGTTCAAATTAAAAGTAAAATAGAAGGTAATTAAACTATAAAGGAGAAAATTATGAAATATAATCAATACGCTTATGTCGAGACTGACTTCGATCACCAAGTTAAAGAATTAACTGATATTAATTTCTTACCTAAAAACTACGCCGACTGGAGCTTCAGTGACTTATTAGCCAAGCTCATTAAAATGACGATCGCCGAAGCAAAAACTGACGCTGCTAAGACTGCTAAATTGGTCGAATTTGCTGTTTCCAATGAGCAAACACTCGCCGACTTTTTGCAGGAAAAGCCAACTTCAATCGGCACTGAACAATTCTACAACGTTGCTTTACAACTGCTCGGCTACCACGTTCATTACGACTATGATTTAGTTGATCCAACTGCTTTTATGCAAAGAAATGCTCTGCCATTCGTGCAAGATATTTCTGATACTAAAAAGTTGATCTCAGCCTTCTACCGTTTGCTTAATACTCGTACTAAGAATGGGCAAATTCTACTTGACGTAATGGCTGGCAAAGGCTACTTCACCCAATTCTGGGGTCAAAATGAATTCAAGTTTTTCAACGGCAAATCCATTCCAGTTTTTGATACCAATAAGGTAATTCGTGAAGTGGTTTATGTTGAAACTGACCTTGATACGGATCATGATGGCAAGAGCGACTTGATTCAAGTTACTATCTTCCGCCCTGCTGAAACTGAACAAGGCTTGCAGGTGCCTGCTCTTTATACGGCATCTCCATACTTTGGCGGTATTATCGCTAACGAAATGCGTAATCACAACGTTGACGAAAACTTGTCTGATGCCGCTGACTGGAACGATCCTCAATACGTTCACTCACCAATTGTTAAGGCCGCTAACTCCGATGGTTCCAGCCGTCCGGCTACTGAAGAAGCAGTCCACAAGTCATCTTACCCATTAAACGAATACATGCTTGCCCGAGGTTTTGCTAGTGTCTTTGCCGGGGGAATTGGTACTCGTGGCAGCGATGGTGTCCGAATTACCGGTACACCCGAAGAAACTGAATCAGCTGCTGCCGTCATTGAATGGCTGCACGGTGACCGTGTTGCTTACACCGACCGTACACGCAAGGTCCAAACTAAAGCTGATTGGTGCAATGGCAACATCGGGATGACTGGCCGTTCATACTTAGGTACTTTGCAAATCGCCATTGCCACCACCGGCGTTGCTGGTCTTAAAACTGTCGTTTCAGAAGCAGCCATTTCTTCTTGGTATGACTACTATCGTGAACACGGCTTGGTGATTGCCCCTGAAGCTTGTCAAGGTGAGGACCTTGATCTCTTGGCCGAAACATGTCAATCCAACTTGTGGGATGCCGGCTCATATCTTAAGATCAAGCCAGAATATGACAAGATGCAAAAAGAGCTCCGTGAAAAAGAAGACCGCAAGACTGGGCAATACTCAGACTTCTGGGAAGCTAGAAACTATCGTCACCACGCCGATGGCATTAAATGTTCTTGGATTTCCGTTCACGGTTTAAACGACTGGAACGTTAAGCCAAAGAACGTCTACAAGATTTGGCAACTAGTTAAAAAGATGCCAATGAAGCACCACCTCTTCTTGCACCAAGGACCACACTACAACATGAACAACTTTGTTTCCATCGACTTCACAGACTTAATGAATCTTTGGTTTGTTCATGAATTATTGGGTGTTGAAAACAATGCTTACGAGCAATGGCCAACAGTCATGATTCAAGACAACTTGCAAGCTGACAAGTGGCATGAAGAAGCAGATTGGTCAGATGACTTGGGCCGTGAAAAGACCTACTACCCTACTGATGAGGGCGAATTGTTTGAAAATGGTAATGGCAAGGGGCAACCTTCTTTTGTTGATGAAGGCGGCATTGAATTTAAGAAGGCCGGCATTTCTGAAAGCGACTGGCAATACAAGTTCATCTGCGGCGATAAAAAGTGGGCTAAACCAAGCTTGCGTTTTGAAACGGATGAATTTATCCACCCTACTACCATCGTCGGTCGTCCTGAAGTAAAAGTTAGAATTAAAGGCAGCTTACCTAAGGGACAAATCTCTGTTGCCTTGGTTGAATTAGGTGAAAGACAACGCCTGACTGCAACACCTAAACTCTTAATGCGTGGCGGTCAAGAATTAGGTTATCGCTTTGGTACTGACACTTTACAAGAATTTGTACCAGACAAGAAGACCAAGGCTAAGTTAATTACCAAGGCTCACATGAACTTGCAAAACTACAAGGACATGAAGAAGCCAGAAGAAATTGACGCTGATAAATTCTATGACTTAGACTTCTTGTTGCAGCCAACATACTACACGATCCCATCTGGTAGCAAATTAGCCTTGATCATCTATTCAACCGATGAAGGGATGACCATGCGTCCGCTTGAGGAAGAAACTTATACTGTAGACTTGGCTAATACTGAGATCAAGTTTTATGAAAAGTAAATAATTTAAAATGATATTAATAAGCACTAGTTTTTTCTGAATTTAGAATTAGTGCTTATTTAATGTGCTAGAATGTAAACTATATTCTTGATATGGAGATTATTATTATGAGTAACAAAAAGAATAAGATTAACAATGCAGAAATTAAAACGAGAGTAGCATTTTTCAGACCCAGTCAATAACGTTACTATTTGAAAAAGGAAAATGATTATGTCTGAAAATTTTATTAACACGGTTACAACCAAGATTAATTTTAAACAAGCATTAACCGAAGTCGGAATTAATTCGGCCGATGCTTGTCTCGTTCATACAGCAATGAGCAAGTTCAACTACGTTCCAGGTGGACCTGAAACTATTGTCCAAGCTTTGGAAGAAATTTTATCAGAAGGCACATTGATGATGCCGTCCCAAGTTACCACAAATTGTGATCCGGCAACTTGGAAATATCCACCCATTAGTAAAGATTTAATTCAACTTATTCGCGATACTATGCCGCCCTATAATCCGGGCACCTCGGTCACCGTAGGTCTAGGAGTTACTCCTGAGTACTTTAGAAGATTACCTAACGTTGTTCGAAGCAATCATCCTTATTTACCGCTCACAATTTGGGGTAAAAATAAAGAAAAGATTGCTCAAAAGCAACCTTTGAATATACCCTATGGGGTTAATAGTCCACTAGATTATCTTTATCAAAATCATGGTAAAATAATTTTCTTAGGCACAGACTACGAGACTTGCACCATGCTTCATTATGCAGAATCAACAATTGGTCGTAAAAGTGAGACTTGCTTAGCTGCAACCGACATTGATCAAAACGGTAAAACGATTTGGACCAAATATCAAAATATTGATATGGATTCTTATGATGACTTTAACGAATTGGGAGCTGCTTTCGAAAAAACTTGTCCTAATGATTGGAAAACAGTTCAACTAAATAATGGTACTATTAAGGTAATTAATGCAGTTGCCTTAACTGATTTTGCCAAAAATTGGTTTAAACAAAAAGATAATGATTAATAAAAAAATGGTAAGAGCTAAAATTTATGCTCTTACCATTTTCTTTTTGTTGCTTTAATTTCATCCTAATCGTAAATACTTGCTTGGTACTTCATAACACAGCCATACTTCATTATTACCTACATAAAAATCAATCCCATCTTGATAAGAGGCGGCACTGCCTGTCGGCGTTTAATAATTCCAGGAATTGAATGACCATACAGAGCACAGATTTTATTATTTCTGCTTTTAAAAATTCTTGCAAATCGACAAAGCCATATTCATCAAGCTTCAAACCATATTTATCTGGATTGTGCCTTAAACAATATGACATTTTTTACTAATAAAAGTATTTGCACGCTGATCTTTTCTATCCATTTTTGGCTTCACTAAAACAAATTCTTATATTCCTCATAGCCGGCTTCATCTAACTCAGCAAACGGAATAAACTTCAAAGCCGCAGAATTGATGCAATAGCGCAACCCGCCTTTGTCAATGGGCCCATTGGTAAAAACATGACCCAAATGTGAATCAGCTTCCGGACTCTTAACTTCTGTGCGCTCCATACCATGTGACTGATCACGATGATAGGTTAACTTCTTAATCGGCTTGGTAAAACTAGGCCAGCCGCAACCTGCATCATACTTGTCATTGCTTGAAAAAAGCGGCTCGCCAGACAACACATCAACGTAAATACCCTGCTCGTAGAAATCATCGTATTTGCCACTAAAAGGATATTCAGTAGCCGCTTCTTGAGTTACCTTGTATTCTTCAGCAGTTAAATTCTTTAAAGCTTGTTCTTTTTCTTCTTTGCTAAAAGTCATCTCTAAGCTCCCTACAATTGTTAACTATATTCCATTAGTAAATAAGTATGATATCGCCTCATGTTAATAAAGGCAAAGAAAAAGCCCTGAAAACAAATTTGCTTTCAAGACTTGAATATTATTCTTTTTAAAAAATTGAAGTAAGCACTGCACCAGCTACGATCAATACTAAACCAATACCAGTGTAGATGTAACCCTTCTTGGTCTTCTCTTCGTGTAAAAAGACAATCCCACCAAGCGTAGAAATAACTACGCAAAGCTGCGACATAACGAAGGCTAAGTTTACCCCGTTCATTTTAACTGAAACGATGTAAGCAAGAGCAGCGATTGCATAAATAATTCCGGCTGGAATTACTTGGTAGCTTTCCTTTTGCTTGAATACTTGAGTTTGCTTAGAAGCAATCAAGTAAATCACTGCTGCAACTAGCATTCCGATAGTTTCAGCAAAGAAGATCATCACACTGTCTCCCTTCAAGGCCTTAGGAATGGAACTTGAAGTGATGTAACCCAAAGTAGTCAAAACCAAGACAATCATGGTTGTGGTCTGGTCCTTCTTATCGCCTTCAGCAGTACCCTTGTCAGTTAATGAAGTGAAGGCCACCCCAATGATCAAGGCAATAATTCCCAAGAAACCAAAGAGCTTAGCTTGAGTGCTTGCCCATTCGCCAAAGATTAATACCCCAACAAGCGGCACACCGATCAGCTGCAAACCAGTTGAGATTGGCATAGTTTCGGAAACGCCGACCTTAGAATAACTGTAGTATTGACCAACCTGACCAATAACCCAAGCAGCACCAGCAAGCATCGCTAACATGAAAGTAGTCGCATTAAAGGCGGGATGCTTAATTAAAGTAACAACCGCACCAAAGATAAATGCACCAAACACAGTCCCTAAAATTTGGTGATAGATGTTACTCTTCTTGACCCCAGCAACGAACATCGGCATAAGTCCCCAGCCGATTGCCGGGATGAATAGAAATAAATAATTCATCAAATTGTCTCCCCTGTATATTAAAAAGTTACAAAAAGCATTCTATCAATGAAATCGCTTACTGTGCAAACGAAAAGTAAGGAAAATATAAAACGCTTTTATTAAATACAAAATTTGGCAACAAAAAAATAGGACACAGTCCTCTTCAATAAAAAATCAAAGCGGTCTTAATTCAATCTGCTTGTCCTTTTTGTGGTTCTTTTAATCTTCTTCACAATGGCCGTTACAAATCTGATAATCGTTATCTTACAGCTAACGCTAGCTTTCCTGTAATTATCCGTTTGTTTAAGCAGCGGGTTTTATACAGGGACTGCAATCGTAGATCAATGGCTCAAACTGATCCCGTTAAGAAGTATTGTTCTATTTCCAATGCTTCTAAGTTAAAAGTCTTAAGTGCTTCTTATGAATTAATGCATAAGACACTAATGACATTCTATAAAAAATAGCTGGCTATCTTAAATGGAGCTGCTCTAACTTATTCCAATGGTTGTTTAGAGGGCTTTAACCGCAAAATCAAACAAATTGAAAGAACAGTCTATGGCTACTCTAATTACATCAACCTCTTAACTCGCATCAGACTTGAAGAAAACAAAGTAAAAGAAAAAGAACCAAGCAATTTAATAATTGCTTGGTTCTAACTTTTTTAAAGAATAATATTAATTAATTTTCGCGTCTTCTAACAACCAAACCTAAGATACCTAAGCCAATTGCTAAGAGGCCAGCAATTGCTGAATTATTCTTTTGGTCACCGGTTTGTGGTAAAGTATTTTCTTTCTTTTGGTTATTGTTTGTTACTTGTGCATGATGACTTATTGTAGCAAGCTTAGTTGCATGTACTGAAGCAGTTACTTCAGGGCTAGTCTTCTTCTCTGCACTTTCTTGGGTATCTGTGTTCTTAGTTGAGTGAGGCGCAACTGTATCTTCATTAGTAGCCGGTTCACTTGGAACATTATTGTTATCAGTTAGAGCTTCCGGTTCTTGTGGAAGGGGAGCGACTGAACTTTCTGGTTGAGTTTCAGAATTATCAGGATTATTAGAGATAGGACCAGTATATTTTGGAAGATCAGGTTGAGTCAAAGGAGTACCAGAAACGCCACCTTCGAATTCAGGCTTATCAGGTTGTGTCAAAGGATCACTTGAAGTACTACCATTTACAATAATTGTGGCAGTTTTTGAAACAGTTTCGTTTTTATTAATTTGATAATGGTAAACGACTTTATAAGTTCCCATTGCTAAAGTTGGTACATTTTGACCCACTGGAACATCTTTAGCAATTTGTTTGCCCTTTGCGTCATATAGATCATAAGTGTAATCACCAGTAGCCTTAAGATCTTTATTACCATCGTAGGCAGTGCCAAAGTAATCTGAGAAGTTTAAAGTATAGAAATTAACATTAGCCGATACGAGACTATCATTAGAATTCCAGCTATCTCCAACCATTAAAGTTAAGTCTTTAGTATTAAAAATTTGTTGGAGTTGCATATAAAGATCGATTTTATCAGCCTTATTAGCACTAGATGCTTGATAATAATATGTTGGCCAAGCAGCTTCTTGACCGTTGTTCTTACTGATATTTACAGAGAAGCCATGATCTTTAGCAGCGTCAAAAACCTTATCTAGTTTAATAGTGTAATCACCATCAGTAAATAAAGTGCTACTTGGATCTTTGTGGCCAATATTTAAGTAAGTAAAGCAGTCTTTACCTAATTGTGGAATAGTGATACCAGCAATTGGTTTGTAGCTACGATTACCATCTTTATCAATTACTAAGTACATTGGGGTAATTGAACCTTTACCATTAATTTCATCTTCAATGGCCTTCATTGCAGCATAAGCTGGTAATTCAGAATAATAACTAACTGAACCGTTAGTAACTTTAAGATCACTATTGTCTGATTTTGCAGATAAAGAAATGGTATTTAAACGATTGTTAGATGGACCCATATCACTTACATTTTGCAAGTCAGATTCAATTTGGTCTAAGTTGCTAAGTCTTACCGGAATAGTTACTTTTCCAGTTTGACCTGATTGAAGAGATGCATCAACTTTAACCATAGTTACATGATTCCAATCAGAATCTGTCATTTGAGCGGCAGTCTTATAAGTACCGTTAACATAATAAGAAATATTATCGTTTGTGGCATTATTCCAATCTAACTGAATAGCTTTATCATGGTCTAAAACAGTTTGTACCTTATGGTTATTAGCACTGCCAACACTTGATAAGTTGAAGACTAAACTTTCATCATGAGAGATAAAACCGTTATTAGTAATTTGACCAGAAACAATTAAATTACCATTATTATCAGCCAAGTTGGAAATATTACCATCAGTTAAGCCATCAACTGTTAAATTAGTATCAGTGTAATCATTTGCATCACGGAAGTTTTCAGGACTTGCTTGAATAGTGATAGCTTGCCCCCATTGTCTTTGGACACCGCCAATAACTTGTTTTTGAGTATCAAGTACTTTTAGTGGCACAATGATTGTAACAATTTCTTTTGCTTTAAGAGTTCCTATAGTTGAGAATCCACCAATTAATTCAGGTTTTTTAGCAATAATAGCTTTAGTTTCTGAACTATTATTAAAACCACTTGAAGTATTGTTACCTGTGGCATAGTCCCAAGAACCAATTGAAACATTACTATCAGTGTAATTACCACCAAAAGTAACTTCGCCATTAACTACTTTAACTCTAGAAGGATCGACTACAATTTGAGCACCTGTTCCACCATAAGCAGGAAGAGCATAAGAATTATTTGGATAAGCAGTATTAATCTGCTGTTCTTGGTCAGTATCATTAGTTAAAGTAAGCACCATGTTCAAATCTTCGGCAGTAGGTTCATTGACTTGTACTGTATTAGCGCTTGAAGATGAAGTTTGACCAGTGTACTTGTTGGTAGCAGTCACACTGATGGTACTGTGAATGTTATCAATTTGTTCACCGTTGCTTTCAGCACTAACTCCTTTAACTGCAGGAGCATTCTCTACTGCTTCATTTGATGGAGTATTAGGTACTTGTGCTTTATTTGTATCTTGAACTTGAGTAGATTTGTTAGATTCTGTTGCAGGGTTTTTAGAACTAACTGGAGTATTTGAACTAGTCTGAGTATCATCTTTTTGTGGACTTGACGATTCAACTTGAGCTTTTTGATTAATATTTGTAGTTGCTATAGACTGATCATTAGGAGCCGCTTCAACGTGATTATTTGACACACCCATAAAGGTCAAACCAATTAAAACAGAAGCTGCTCCAACTGTTAACTTTCTAATTGCAAAATGATTTTTCTTTTCTTCTAATTTTCTTAATTTCTCTTGCGTATTATTCTTTGATAACATCTTAAGTCACTCTTTTCAACTCTAAACAAATTTCAATCAATTTCTACAGTTTAGTATAACACACGTTATCCATAATTTTCATTCTTTATTTTTTAATGTAAGAAATTCCCGGATTTAAAATTGAAGTGCAACACTAAGTGTTAAACAAAAAAGCCATGAAGACCTAAACTTGAAGTGACCAAAAAATCAAGAAAGGAAGATCTTCCTGACCAACTCAAATTCTAGCATTTCCAGGCATTATCATCAATTGAACAGCGAACGACGTGGACAAATTCAAGCTCTGCTTGATTCTGGTATAACCTCCTGCACTGCTATCGCTCAAGAAGTAGGCTGTCATAAATCAACTATCAGCCGTGAAATTAGACGAGGCAGTATCCTGCAAAGAAATAGCAGCTATGTCTTGTATGAGCACTATTACGCTGATACTGCACAAATTTATCATGAAAAGCGCCGCAGAAACTGCTATAAGCGTAATCCACTAAAGCATTATGCCGTCTTTTTCAGAATGCTAAGCAGACGCTTTAAAGCCAAATTTGATGCCACCAGCATCGATGAATTTCACAGGATTATGCCAAGTTATCCATGTCCTAGCACGCCCACTGTACATCGTTATATTGATCAAGGATTGCTGGATATGCAATATCAGGCGATTTAGTCAAAGGCGTTAGACGCAAAAATCAACCTGCCTTAATAGCACTGACTGAAAGAACCACTCATTTTGAGGTTGTTATCAAAATACCTGATTATCGAGCCAACACTTGTCAAAGATTGCTTCAAAAGGAAATAGATCGGCATCCTTCAATTACGTTTGACAGTGGTTCTGAGTTTGCAGATATGACTAAAATCAAACACTGTCAGATCTACTTTGCTCATCTATATTCTCCTTGGGAAAGAGACACAAATGATAACTGCAATGGACTTCTGCGTCAATTTTTCCCTAAGGACAAAAGCATGAAAGATAAGTCAGCTGCTTATGTTCAACAGGCAACTGATGCCATTAACCGTAAACATCGTCGAATCCTCCAATATCAAACAGCAGAAGAACTCTTCAAGCAATATATTTCTAATTTGACAATTCAGGAAAAAAATATTATTAAACTAAAGTTACCAAGTGGTTAACTATAGCTAGTAAGCAAAGTTTAGAAAAAGCACGATGAAGGTATATGGAACCCAAAATTCGGACATGAACTTTAATATTTTGCAAACAAGGCAGTTACTTGCTAGCAAAAAGAAAAAACGAGGTTTTGCCAGCGGAATTAAAAAATCATTCAAATGTAGTGACCCTCGAAATGATATAGTCCTACTTTAGTAGACAGTACAAATATATAAACTGTACTATCTATGAAAGTAGGACCTTTTATATGTCTAGAAAAAAGTAAATTTAGCTATGAAGCTAAGCTTAAAGCAGTTAAACAATATTTAAATGGTGAAGGTTCATATAATCAGCTGGCAAATAAGTTTGGACTACAAAGTTCCTACCAATTTAAAGCAATGGGTTATCAAGTATAATAGTCATCAAGAACTCAAGGACTACAATCCTATTCCGGAGGCTTATATGACTAAGAGAAAAAAGACAACCCTAGAAGAACGAAAGCAGATAGTAGAATACTGTAAGAATCATGAATGGAACTATAAAGAAACAGCTCTTAAATTTGACTGCGGCTATGCGCAAGTATATAACTAGTCCAAGAAACACAGAGAACAAGGAGCTAATAGTTTAGAAGATAAACGTGGTCATCGATTAAAAGAATCTGAACTGTCTGAAACTCAAAGACCAACAAATATCCTTCTTAAAAAAGTGAAGGAATTAGAAAGGATGTGTTTGCTGGACAGCCAAAACAAAGACAAATAGCACTTATACCAAAACAGCGATACTCTCTTTATAATTTGATCAAAGAATGTCATCAGGAATACAAGTGGTCGATTGAATGGATGTGTAAGCAAACTCATACTGCTCGTTCGGCCTACTACAAATAGCTCAAACATAAGCCAAGTAAACGTGAATTAAGAGATCAAGAGCTTCTTAAACGTATTAAAGAAATAACTAAGAGTAATAATAGTCTCTTCGGTTCTCCTAAGATGACTTTAGCATTAAACAATGAGCTAACAGACGGTAAAGCCAAAATATACCGCAGGACGGTGGCTCGCTTGATGTGTGTGAATGGCATCTATACTAGTAAGGCTAGATTTATCGCTATAAAGCAGCTAGACCGGAAGAAACCGCCGAAAATATACTACACAGAGACTTCAATGCCACTAAACCTAATGAAAAATGGTGTACTGATACTACCGAAGAAAAGGTTCCAGGAACAGATCAAAAGATTTATCTCTGTACTATCTTTGATCTATATGACAGATTTCTTGTTGGATATGCTCTAAGTAAGCGTAATGATGTGGCTTTAGTTAACGCTGCCTTAACAGCTGCTTGGAAAAGAGAACCAGATAGTCATGCAATGCTTCATAGTGATCGAGGATTTCAATTTACTAGAGCTGCTTTCCTGCAAGAACTAAAAGAACATGGCATGTCACAATCAATGTCACGAGTAAGCCGCTGTATTGATAATGGACCAAGGAAGGCTGGCAAGGTTTAATCAAAGAAATGAGAGCAATTCTTTATCCAAATGTAAATAATTATGAAGATATGGAAGCAGCTTTTAAAGCAACGATTGAATACTATGTTAATTATGATCCTCAAGAACGTTTCAAAGGTAAGACCGCAGGTCAAGTAAGACTGGAAACTAAGAATAATTCAGGGAATATAATTTCATATCCAATAAAATAAGATAAACGATATAAAGATTTTTGGAAAAGGATCGATGAAAAGAAAAATCAGCTCGCATAATATAGCGATCTGATTAAACTGATTATTTATATATTTTAACTGTCTACTTGACACGGTACGGATCATCAAAATCTCGGAGTTTATTTCATTTAGATATTCACTTTTTTATTTCTATTGCAAGGCATCGGTCGCAAATGATCTATTTTCTAGTGCCGTCAGAAGTGCATCGGCAGTGTCTAGCGCTGTCAAAAGCGGCACATTTTGCTGAATCGCCATCTGTCTAATAATGAAGCCATCGGAATTCTTTTCCAGATCATGCCCCATTGTGTTAATTACCAAATCAATCTGATCATCACGCAATTCATTCAAGATGTTATTATCAGCTTGCTCAGCTTCGTGCACTTTAGTTACCAGTTCTACATGCAAGTCGTTCTTTTTTAAGAAATCAGCCGTTCCCTTAGTCGCAAAAATTCGGTAACCAATCCGTGCAAATCTTTTGGCAATTGGTAAAATCTTTTCCTTGTCGCGGTCTTCAATAGTCAAAAGAACATTACCATTTTCTGGCAATTGCATTTTAGCACCGGCAAAAGCTTTATAAAGGGCCTTAGCAAAAGTATGGTCACTGCCCATTACCTCGCCAGTAGACTTCATTTCTGGGCCTAAGTAAGAATCGACATCAGCTAATTTACTGAAGGAGAAGACTGGCGCCTTGACTGAAATCAGTTCTGGCTCTGGCGCTAAACCATCGCTATAGCCTTGCTCAGCTAAGCTTTCACCCATAATCACTCGCGTAGCAACTTGTGCCATTTCAATACCAGTAATCTTGCTCAAGAAAGGCACGGTTCTGCTGGCTCTTGGATTAACTTCAATCACATAGACTTCACCCTCTCTGACAATAAATTGAATGTTCATAATCCCGACGCAGTTCAAAGCTAAGGCTAATTTTCTGGTAACTTCCGTAATCTTTTCCTTAACTTCATCAGAGAAGGTTTGTGGCGGATAAACCGCCATCGAGTCGCCTGAGTGCACTCCGGCATGTTCAATATGTTCCATAATTCCTGGCAAAAGTACTTCTTTGCCGTCACTAATTGCGTCGACATCACATTCACGCCCATCAAGATAATCATCAACTAAGATCGGGTGATCGGCTGCAATATCAACGTGGTCGTGCAAGTATTCCTCTAGTTCGACCTTATTATAAACAATTTCCATGGCTTTACCACCTAAGACATAACTTGGCCGAACTAAGACAGGATACCCCAATTGCTCGGCAGCTTCTAGCACGCCTTCATGGATGATAGCCGTTAATCCTTGTGGCTGATGCAAGTGCATTTGTTTAATAATCTGATCAAAAAGTTCGCGGTCTTCAGCCCGGTTAAGATCAGCTACTTTTGTACCGAGAATTTTAACACCATGTTCTTCTAGACCGTGAGCTAAGTTAATTGAAGTCTGCCCACCAAATTGGACAATCACACCCTCTGGCTTTTCCAAATCGCAAACATTCAAGACATCTTCTAGTGTTAGAGGTTCAAAGTATAGCTTATCGGAAATTGAGAAGTCGGTTGAGACCGTTTCTGGATTAGAGTTGATAACAATAGCTTCATAACCCATTTTTTGTAAAGCTTTAACGCAATGTACGGTAGCGTAGTCGAATTCTACCCCTTGACCAATTCTAATTGGACCTGAGCCAATGACGATGACTGACTTTTTGCCAGTTCGGTGGGATTCATTTTCCGCATCATAAGTTGAATAAAAGTATGGTGTCTGCGATTCAAATTCAGCCGCACAAGTATCAACCATTTTATAGACCGGAATAATGCCCTGCTTTTTACGTAAAGCGCGAACTTGATCGGGAGTTTCATCCCACAAAGAAGCAATCGTTGGATCGCTAATGCCGTATTTTTTAGCTAGGCGCAAAGTATCAACATCGTCTTTATTTTCTTTAAGTTCTTTTTCTAATTCAACTAGGTGTTGCACAATATCCAAGAAATAGAAATTAATCTTAGTTAATTCGTGTAAATCTTCTAAACTGTAACCCCGTCTAAAGGCTTCTGCCAAATAAAAGAGACGATCATCTTGAGCCTTAACCAGCTTTTGCTCTAATTGGTCATCGCTAGCCTGATGGGCAATTGGTGAGTACAAATCCTTTTCATCGATTTCTAGTGACCGCACTGCTTTTTGCATGGCTTCTTCGGCAGTTCGACCAATAGCCATTACTTCACCCGTCGCCTTCATTTGCGTACCCAAAACGCGGTTGGCCTTAGGGAACTTGTCAAATGGCCAGCGTGGAATCTTGCAGACAACATAATCTAAGGCTGGCTCAAATTCCGCATAAGTTGTCCCTGTAACGGGATTCTTGATCTCATCTAAAGTCATTCCTACCGCAATCTTAGCGGCCATTTTGGCAATCGGATAACCCGTTGCCTTTGAAGCCAAGGCAGATGAGCGTGATACTCTGGGGTTAACTTCAATTACATCATAGTTGAAGCTATTAGGATCAAGGGCCAGCTGCACATTGCATCCCCCTTCAATCTTTAATGCCCGAATCAAACGCAAGGAGCAATCGCGCAACATTTGATATTCTTTATCTGACAGAGTTTGACTTGGTGAAAAGACAATCGAATCACCCGTATGAATCCCAACAGGATCAAAGTTTTCCATACAACAAACGATCATCGCGTTGTCATCACGGTCGCGCATTACTTCAAATTCAATTTCTTTATAACCAGCGATTGATTTTTCAATCAGACATTCCGTTACTGGCGATAACTCCAAGCCATTTTTAGCAATCTCGGCTAATTCATCATGATTATGACAAATACCGCCGCCAGTACCGCCCATGGTAAAAGCAGGCCGAACAATGATCGGATAGCCAATTTTATCCCCAAAGGCTAAGGCATCTTCCACTGTCTTAACTGTCTTAGATGGTGGAATTGGTTCACCCAATTTTTGACAAAGTTCTTTAAACTTTTCCCGGTCTTCTGCTTGTTCAATCGAAGAAAGCTTCGTACCTAACAGCTCAATCTGCAATTCATCCAAGATTCCTGTTTTTGCTAAAGCTAAGGCCATATTCAGACCCACTTGACCACCTAAAGTTGGCAGAATTGCGTCGGGGTATTCTTGGCGAATAATTCTCGAGATTGATTCAACCGTCAAGGGCTCAAGATAGACCTTATCCGCAATCGTCGTATCTGTCATGATCGTAGCTGGGTTCGAGTTAACCAAAACCACCTCATAGCCTTCTTCGCGCAAAGCTAAACATGCTTGTGTCCCAGAATAATCAAACTCTGCAGCTTGACCAATAATAATGGGACCAGAACCAATCACCATAATTTTATGAATATCTGTTCTTTTAGGCATGACGCTTTTCTTCCTTTCTTTGATCGATCATTGACATAAAGTCATCAAATAATGAAACCTCATCATGAGGCCCTGGCGTAGCATCCGGGTGAAACTGGACTGAAAAGGCTGGATACTTTTTGTGCCGCAATCCTTCAACAGTGCCATCATTAACTTCAACGTGGGTAATCATCAAATTATCCTTATCAATTGAGTCTGCGGCAACGGCATAACCATGATTTTGCGAGGTGAAACCAATATTACCGGTCGCAATTTCACGCACAGGATGATTAAAACCGCGGTGACCAAACTTCATCTTATAAGTTTTAGCCCCGTTAGCTAAGGCAAAGACTTGGTGGCCCATACAAATTCCCATGAGTGGCACTTGCTTTTCTACTTCACGGACCATCTTAGTTGCTTCTACCATTTCTGCCGGATCACCAGGGCCGTTGCTTAAAAGCACGCCATCGGGATGAAGATTTAATACTTCTTTTGCTGTAGCAGTATAAGGCAAAACAATGCAGTTACAGTCCCGCTGGGCTAATTCACGTAAAATGCTGTGCTTAATGCCAAAGTCGATCACCACAATATTGCGCTTTGAACCAGGAACTGGATAAGGTGTTTTCGTTGATACGCGACTAATCACGCCTTGAGTTACATTCTTAGTCTTCAATTCAGCGACAATCTTTTCAGCATTTTGCTTTGAATTAGCAATCTTTCCTCTTAAGGTGCCATGAACCCGCAATTTTTTGACTAATTCACGGGTATCAATTCCTTGAATGCCAGGAATATTTAAATGTTGCAAAAATTTCGGCAAGCTTGTCTGCATGCGCCAATTATCAGGATGGCGGGTAACTTGATGGCAGATCACGCCCTTAATTCTAGGTTCAAGCGATTCATAATCTGCTAAAGTAATACCATAGTTGCCGATTAAAGGATTAGTAAAAACCAAAATTTGGTCGGCATAAGATTGATCAGTAATCGCTTCTTGATAACCGGTCATCCCCGTGGTAAAAACAACTTCACCACTACTCTCGCAGTCAGCCCCAAAGCCTTCACCAGCATAAACGCTGCCATCTTCTAAGATTAAGTACCGCATTATTCTTCCTCTCTTCTATAGACAACTTGACCATCAACCATTGTCATCACTGTCGCCCCGTAAACTTTGCTACCGGTAAATGGGGTATTAACGCCCTTTGACTTATAGTCTTTTTCTTTTAATTCTGTTTCATGATCAAGATCAAAGACCGCAATGTCAGCGGGCCGACCAGGTTCAAGTACTCCAGCTTTTTGCAAATTAAAGACTTTAGCTGGTTGATCAGTTAGCCATGATAACAACTGCTCCAAGGTAAATACTTTTTCTTCTTTGACAAACTTAGTATATAAGTTAGAAAAAGCTGTTTCACTGCCGGTAATGCCAAAGGCTGCTTCTTTCATGCCACCCTCTTTTTCATTCTTAGCATGTGGGGCATGATCAGTCGCAATCAAATCAATTGTGTCGTCTAGCAGGCCAACCAAGAGGGCCGCTTGATCTTCTTTGCTTCTTAATGGCGGATTCATCTTGTAATAGCCGTTGTCCTTAGGAATGTCCTCATCGGTTAACAGAAGATGGTGCGGCGCAACTTCACAAGTAACATTGATTCCGCGCGCTTTAGCCATGCGCACCAATTCGACGCTGGTCTTAGTTGAAACATGACAAATGTGATAATGGACGCCTGTTTTTTGTGCTAATAATAAATCGCGCGCAATTTGCGTAGTTTCTGCTAGTTCAGTTACTGGTGGCAAATTTAATTCTTGAGCTTTGCTTCCTTCGTTCACAATGCCGTGGTTAAAAAGCGAATCATCTTGGGCGTGGGTAGCAATAATCAAATCATTTTTCTTAGCTTTTTGCATGGCCAAGTACATGGTTTGCGCCGTCTGCACGCCGTGACCATCATTGCTGAGGGCAAAAGCTCCAGCTTTTTTCAAGGCGGCATAATCAGGGATGATGTCGGTGGTTTCACCATTAGTAATTGGGCCATACTGAAAAATATGAACAATTCCCTTAGCCTGATTTTCTTGTACCATCTTTTTCATTAAAGCTGGCGTATTCGGCACTGGTGTCACATTTGGCATTGCCCCAACTGTGGTAAAGCCGCCATGAGCTGCAGCTTCGCTTCCTGTTCTGATATCTTCCTTATATGTTTGACCCGGGTCCCGGTAATGAACATGCACATCCACTAAACCGGGGCTGACCAACTTGCCAGTTGCATCAATTGTTTGCTCCCCAGTTAAATTAGTCCCGATAGCCTTAATTTTTCCTGCTTCAAGCAAAACATCCGCTTTAATTAAGCGACCATTCTGGTAAACTATCCCATTCTTGATTGCTGTCGTCATTATGCTAAACCTCCAAGCTTTCTACCACGCAAGACTGCTTCAATCATTGCCATGCGCATGAAGACGCCATTTTGCATTTGCTGGACAAACATGCACTTGTCGCTTTCAACTAAGTCACCACTAAGTTCAACGTCATGGTTAATTGGACCGGGATGCATGATAATTGTGTCCTTTTTTAATTGGTCATAGCGCTGGTGATTAATTCCGTATTTTTCATGGTAGGCCTTGGCATCAAAAGTTTTTTCATTCGGATCACCCAAATGGCGTTCATGTTGCACCCGCAAAAGCATCATCACATCCATTTCTGGGACTAATTGATCAAGTTCTTCGTATTTGCCATATTGGTCAAATTCTCGGTCATACCAGTAGTCAGGACCAGAGAAGTAAACTTTTGCCCCTAACTTAGTCAAAAGCTCCATATCACTTTTAGCTACGCGCGAATTGGTAATGTCGCCGACGATAGCCACTTTCAAGCCTTTAAAATGACCAAAATGTTCATGAATAGTCATCATGTCTAACATGCATTGACTAGGGTGCTGTCCGCTGCCGTCACCAGCATTAATAACGCCAATGTTTAAATGTTGGTGAGGCTTTAAGTTAATCAAATCGTCGTAGTATTCATTTTGTGAATGACGGATTACTTCTAGATCAACGCCCAAGGCATTCATGACTAATGAAGTATCATATAAGGTTTCGCCTTTATTAACTGATGAATGTGCTGGATCAAAAGGAATGACTGTCAAACCTAATTTTCTTTCTGCCATTTCAAAGCTAGTATGTGTTCTAGATGAATCTTCAAAAAACATATTAGTAACATAAACTGACTTAGTTAAACGTGGTGTTGCGCCGCCTTGTTTGAAGTATTCAGCCCGCTTAATTAAAGCGGCAACTTCTTCATTAGTAAGATCTTCAACACTAACAAAATGTGGTAAACTGACAAGATTTAAATTTTCCATTGTTTGTTCTTTCTATACAAAAAAGCCTGAAGCATTTAATTGCTCCAGGCTAGTCTTTTTGCGTATGCGAAAAGAAATCAACCCTTCTGGCCCTCTCTGGAGTCAATTAAATGGTTGGATATTTAACTATTTTCTTTTTTATTTTGGCAAAGCCTTCAATTCAACTGAATCTTTGCCGTCTTTTTCAATTACGTTAACTGCAACTTGTTCATCAGCAGAAGTTGGAATATTTTTACCAACAAAATCAGCGCGGATTGGTAATTCACGGTGACCGCGATCAACTAGAATTGCTACTCTAATTGACGCTGGCCGTCCCACATGCATCAAAGCATCCATGGCTGCTCTAATTGTTCGGCCGGTGTAGATCACGTCATCGACTAACACAACGCGTTTATCGTCAATGTCTACACCAACTTGATCAGAGTTGACCACTGGATCTTGCTTCAAACTAGCATCATGACGGTCATCACGGTACAAAGTGATGTCCAATTCACCAACCGGTACATCAACGCCTTCTAGTTTTTGGATTCGATCATGAATTCGCTGTGCCAAGTAAACGCCGCGAGTCTTAATCCCGACCAAAACTAAATCATCGGTTCCTTTATTTTGTTCAATAATTTCGTAAGTGATCCGGGTTAAGGCACGCTTCATTGCCATTGCATCCCAAATTTCTTTTGCCATTTTTCTCTCCTAATCTGCCCATAAAAAAAGCTCCTAATCCACTTGAGACTAGGAGCTCACCATAAAAGTCAAAACTTAAATTTAAGCCTACCTTGCTAGCCTCACGGGACTAATTTTAAAGGACATTCATTGCTTTAAAGTTACTGTAATTGACAATGATTGTCAAGCGTTAATTAAATTTTACTTGACCAACTAATTCATTGATATCTTGAATACCTAATTTTTCAAGCTCTTGGGGTAAATCCTCTGCCAGATCCTTAGCGGCAAGATGGTCTTGAAAATGCGCCGTTCCTACTGCTACGGCACTAGCACCAGCCAGCATAAATTCAACTACATCTTGGATTGAACCAATTCCGCCCATGCCAATAATTGGCAGGTGTGTTGCTTGATAAACTTGATTAATCATTCTAATTGCAATTGGCTTAACTGCTTCACCAGAAAGACCGCCCAAGTTGTGTCCTAACAAAGGCCTTCTGGCTTTCACATCAATGCGCATCCCCAAAACAGTGTTAATCATGGAGAGCCCATCCGCGCCGCCTTTTTCGGCAGCTTGCGCAATCGATGTTATATCAGTCACATTAGGCGTTAATTTGACATAAATTGGCACATCAACGACTGCTTTAATCTGCTTAGTCAATTCCTCAACTACCTCGGGATGCACCCCAAAACTCATGCCGCCTTGGGCCACATTAGGGCAAGAAACATTAATTTCTAAGGCGTTAACCAAGCCAGAATTTGACAACTTCTGCGCCACTTCAACATAGTCTGCCCTACTTTCGCCGCCAACGCTAGCCATAATCGGTAAAGCTGGATACTGCTGCCTTAATGGAGTTAATTTTTCACTGATCACCTGATCAACGCCAGGATTAGTCAGGCCTACTGAATTTAAAACGCCATCGTTTAACACCGCAATTTGCGGTTGCGGATTACCCATGGTAGCACGTGGTGTAGTTGTTTTGATCACCATTGCTCCTAATTCATTTAAATCAAATTCTTTAGCTGCTACATCGCCGAAGCCAAAAGTACCACTTGCAGGCATAATCGGATTTTTCAAATCTAAACCGGGTAATTTAACATGTGTATTAACCATTTTTTCCTCCAAAATGAATGCTCACGGACATTCTTTATTTTTTCAAAAAATGATTTTACACGCGATTTTTATTTTTTCCAAGCAAAAAATTTATTTGTTTTTTTGTTTTTGAGATGTTAAACTTCACTTTGATCAGACTTTAAACGGTACAGAGAGACCGCAAGTACAAAATATTGGCTTAAATTATCTAGGGAAAGTCTATACCTGGTGTCTCTCTGCGCTGGGTATAGACTTTTTTTGACGGAGGAAAATTATGAGACCAGTAATAGTTGCCTTAGACATTGATAACCAAGCGCAATTGCAGCGGCTTTTGCCTAAATTAGGCCAGCCAAAAGATGTCTTTATCAAAGTCGGCATGGAGTTGTTCTATCACACTGGCAGTCAATTAGTTAAGCAATTAGCCGACCAAGGCTACAAGATCTTTTTAGATTTAAAATTGCATGACATTCCCAATACTGTTTATAACGGCGCTAAAGCCTTGGCTGGTTTAGGAATTACTTTTACTACGGTACATGCTTTAGGTGGCAGTCAAATGATTAAAGCCGCTAAAGATGGACTAATTGCTGGTACGCCGATTGGCAAAAGTGTGCCTAAATTATTGGCGGTAACTGAATTAACTTCAATTTCTGATGAGGTCCTGCTTCATGAACAAAATTGTGCCCTGCCGATGAAAAAGCAAGTGCTGGCGCTAGCGCAAATGGCGAAGAATTCTGGGGCAGATGGCGTTATCTGTTCTCCACTTGAAGTAAAAGAATTACATGAGCAAATCGGCGATGATTTTTTATACGTTACACCGGGTATCCGCCCTGCTGGCAATGCTAAAGATGATCAATCTCGGGTTGCTACACCAGCCCAGGCTAAAAAATGGGGTTCAAGTGCCATCGTGGTTGGTCGCCCCATTACCTTAGCTACTGACCCCCAAACAGCATATGAAGCAATTAAGAAAGAGTTTAACTAAAATGCATCAAAATCAAATTATTAACCAACTTATCCAAGAAAAAATTATTACAATCTCACCTGATCAGCCTTTTACCTATGCTAGTGGGATGCTTTCACCAATCTACACTGATCTTAGACTAACAGTTTCTTACCCAGAATTGCGCGAGATAATCGCTAGTGACCTAGCTAATTTAATTGCTAAAGAATTTCCTAATGCGACAATCATTGGCGGGGTTGCCACGGCAGGAATTCCCCACGCTGCCTGGGTCGCTGATAAATTGCACCTGCCAATGATCTACGTCCGTCCTAAGCCGAAAGATCACGGCAAAGGCCGCCAAATTGAAGGCCGTTTTAGCAAAAATGATCAAATTGTCTTAATTGACGACCTAATTACGACCGGTGGTTCTGTTTTAAATGCAGTCAAAGCTACCGAAAAAGATGGTGGTCAGGTCATCGGTGTTTCATCAATTTTTACCTATTATTTACCAGATGCTAAAGAAAACTTTGCTAAAGCGAATGTAAAATACGCTCCGCTTCTCTCTTATCCAGAACTACTCCAAAAAGAAAAAGAGTCAGGCCATCTTTCTGCTGTCCAGTATGATGTACTGAAGACCTGGCACGAAGATCCTTGGGCTTGGGGCAAAAAGTTTGCTAAATAAAAAATACTAATAAAAGAAAAAATAAGATTAGTTTCACCTACGAAACTAGTCTTATTTTGCTTTAATACCAAGCTGGCTTGTCACCATCTGTATTTGGTTTGTTCAAACCAACATTTGCTTGAATATCCTTACTTGGATTTTCGACCAAATCATTGACATAACTGGCTACGCTCAAACGCGATACTTCAGTGCCCTTAAACGGTGTATTAGCGCCTTTAGTCATCTCATAATCAACTTCATCTTTATTGGTTAACCAAGCAGGACGAATAATCGTGTAGTCTAAATTACTTGTTGTAACTTGGTCCGCAGCAGCTCGATAAGTAGTTAGGTATGAACCCAAAATATTTTTATTCCATTCGCCGAATTTACCGGGAACTTCATCATAAACGCCTAATGATGAAATCCAGATCAATCGCTTAACACCCGCTTCATCCATTGCTTTAACGACAGTTTTTGCTTGATCTTCAATATTTGATCCTGCTAAATTGGCATAAACTATATCCGCGCCTTGAATGGCTGGCAACAATTCAGCAAGCTTGCTGGCATCCCCGACAATGATCTTTTCCCGTCTTTTATCAAGCTCACTCTGGTTCAATTTCTGTGGGTGACGCAAGAATAAAACTAATTCATTATTGTTATCTTTTAAAAATAATTTTTCTGCTAATTGAGCAATTTGCCCACTGGCTCCAAGTACTGTAATTTTAGTCATGATGAACCTCCTTAATTTTTTAACATTCATTTTAACTTACAATTAAATAGTAACGCTTATATTTTGTAAGTCAATGGACTAGTAAGAAGAACCTGTATCCAAGTTTTTTCTAAAAAAGTATTGTAAAATCAAGTATGAAACTAAGGGAGAAAGTAATGAACAATCAAGAAAAAGCCTACCAATATCTTAAAGAGCAAATTATCAACGGTCATTTCAAGCCAGGACACTCATTATCAGAAAATCAAATGTGTATCAAATTGCAGATGTCCCGTACCCCAATTAGAGAAGCAATTAAGCAACTTGAGACTGAAGGTCTACTAACCAGACAAGGTCAAAAAACGAGCGTGTGTCAAATTACTTTAGCTGAATTAAAAGACAATTATGACCTGCGCTCGCTACTGGAGAGCTATGCTTTAGAGAAAAACTTTCCTAACCTTGATCAACAATTAGTGCAGGAATATGGGCAAAAATTCCAATTAATTTTACAAAAGCAAGATTGGCAGGCTTATCTTAAACTTGACGAGTTATTTCACGTTTTTTTGACTGAAAATACAGGCAATCCCACTATTCAGAAAACGTTGGATCTTCTGCGAACCCAAACTAATCGCATGCGCTATGCAATTGTTGACAACGATCGCTGCATGAAATCATCAGTTAAGGAGATCATGAATATTATTACCGCGATTGAAAAAAGAGACATTTTAGCTGCTTCCAACGCCTTAAAAGCTCACATCCGCCACGTTTATGATTGGGAAGTTCAATTTTTACAAAAATAATGGCTGTTTTAGCAAAATTATAACTGTTTTTTGTATTTTCTTCTGTTAGGATAAGAAAGGATGTATCATCAGCAATAAGGGAAAGAGATGCGAGAATGATTAAAGATGCAAAACAAATTTTAGCTAAACCTTTTTCTAGCAATATTACTAAGTTATTAATTCAGGCAATTGCAGTTGGCTTAGTGACCGGCTTAATTGTGAGTGTGTTTCGCTGGATCATCGATCAGACGATGCAGCTACTCTACCATATTTATCCGCAAATGGCAGCCAAGCCAATTTTAATTCTGCCTTATATTATATTAATGGTCGTCATCACGATTGTGCTAGGCAAAATCATCGCCCCTTACCTCGACCAGGTAATCGGCTCTGGGGTTCCGCAAATTGAGGCTGTTCTTTTAGACGAAAACAAAATGCCTTGGTGGTCCATTTTATGGCGGAAATTTATTGGCGGATTACTTGCCATCTGCCCTGGCTTAATGCTAGGTCGTGAAGGTCCATGTATTGAAATGGGTGCGATGGTTGGTCAAGGTCTAGCAGAAACAGCATTTAAACGCGAAAATATCAGAACCTTGCAAGAATGTGGCGTCGCTGCCGGTTTAGCTGCAGCTTTTAGTGCCCCGATTGCTGGTGCGCTCTTTTTAGTAGAAGAAATCACTTTTAGCTTTAAGCCGAAGAACGTTGTTGCTGTCTTAGCAGCAACGTTTTCAGCCGACTTCGTCACCATTCTCTTCTTTGGCAACCGGCCTTGTTTATACTTGCCCGTAAACGGCTACTTACCGGTTAAGGCATATTGGACTTTACCGATAATCGGTATCTTTTTAGGTTTACTAGCCTACCTTTACCAATATACTTTGCTTAATTTAAAGCCTTGGTTTAGCAAAATAAAGAAATTACCAGCTGCTTACCACAGCATTATTCCATTCATTTTGATCATTCCAGTTGGGTTATTCAATGCTCACTTACTTGGCGGGTCACACGTTTTAATTGACAATATATTCAACCTTAACTGGAACGTTAAAATTTATAGTGGCTGGGATTTCCTACTGCTTCCAGTTTTATTTTTCGTTATTCGCTTTATCTTTTCAATGCTTTCCTACGGCTCATCTGTACCTGGTGGTATCTTTATGCCGATTTTGGTACTAGGTGCGCTTTTAGGAATAATTTGCGCTAATTTATTGATTAAAGGACAAATTATTGCGCCAACTTACTTCCCACACATCTTAGTTATCTCCATGGCGGCCTATTTTGGGGCAATTGAAAAAGCGCCTTTTACCGCAATCATGCTTTTAACAGAAATGATCGGGACTGTCCAACAAGTCTTGCCAATGATTATTGCCACTTTTATCGCCTACTACGTGCTTGACTTACTTGGTGGCAAACCGATCTATGAAGCTTTGCGTCTACAAATGAATTATCCTAAAGATGCAGAAAAGCAAGAAGATTAACAATTAAAACGAAAGTAGATGGCTCACTTATATAATTTTTTGAAAAAATTAGTTGTTCTATTAATGCTTTTAACCAGTGCCGTTACAATCACTGAAGCCTTTACGCCAGCACCAGTTCAAGCAGCTAGTAAAAACAAAAAGACCACTAAAAAAGTTAAAAAGAATAAGCAGAATACTAAGAAAAATAATAAGAAGAAAAAAGCCGCTTGCAAACTAAAAGTTGATGACGACATCAAGAGCAAGGTCAGGAAATTACAAAAACCGGCGGCCAATGTCTTCATCAAGATTAGTACGAGCAAACCTGATTACGCGACAGTTTTAGCGGCAATGCAAGCTTGGAATGACACTAATGTCTTTGAATTTAAGTAAACACAAAATCCTACTCAGGCTAATATCCGCGTCAACAATAATAACTACGGAGCTACAAGCTGGGGCGGCTTAACTGAGATGCCTAACGTGCCAGATGGTTACCGATATGGTTCAAGTATTTACCTCAATGACTACTTTATGCATCAAACTGCTCCGCAAGTTGGCTTAGCAATTGCGGAACACGAATTAGGTCATGCCATTGGTCTAATGCACGATGATAGTCAACCGTCAGTCATGAATTCAGCGATCAGTCCTGACCGTGCCTACCTCATCCAGCCTTGCGATATTGTGACAGTTAAAGCAATTTATCATGAGAAGTAAAAAAGCGAGTAAAAGCTCGCTTTTTTTCTTTGCCTAAAATAAACTTATCATGTATTCGCTAACCGCTTTTTGTTGCATTTCGGCCCAGCTAGCAAATTTAGTCTCTTTTTTAACAAATTGATCAATTTTGTCCGCTGCTAGTTGATCAATTTGCGTAAAATCTTTAACATCTAATGCCTGCACAAAAACTTCAATCGTTGTAAAACTAGTGTACTTTTGCATAAATTGCGGAGTAAATAAATCTTGATAAGAAACTGCTTGTTGACTGCCTTTTTCATCAGCTAGATGCTTTAAGTTTTCTTTTAATTCTGATTTTTCTTTAGTCATTTAACTATTCCTTTTCCTTTTTCTTACATTATGACAAAATTGCAGTAAAAAATGCAAAATCTTGCTTAACTTTTCTTATTATTTATCCATTATTCGTTATAATTAAAAGCAGAATACTTACAAAGCAGGGATTAAAATGACTAATCGGTATAAAAGCGTCTTTGACATTATTGGCCCCGTAATGGTTGGCCCATCAAGTTCACATACAGCAGGAGCAGTCGCTATTGGTCAGGCAGGCTATAAACTTTTTGGCAAAATTCCAAATAAAATAACCGTCCATTATTATGACTCTTTTGCCCAAACCCACCGCGGGCATGGCACTGATTATGCCATTGCGGCCGGAATTTTAGGCTTTGATTCCGATGACTTGCAGGTACCAAAATCACCAGAAATTGCCCGTCAGCAAGGAGTAGATCTACGTTTTGTCGAAGAAGACGGACCTAGCCCAATTGGTCATCCCAATACTGCCATTTTAGATATGTCTGATGGTCAGAAAAAAATTGAGCTGGCTGGTTGTTCAATTGGTGGCGGCGCGATTGAGATTCGCAAGATTGTTTTGCAAGATACCGAAATTACCCCTGCTGGTGCTTTACCAATTATTATTTTAGTTGACTCGCAAAAAGATATCCGGGTTGAACAAGAATTGACCGCGCTTTTGCAAACAAAAGCACCCTTTAACCGGAAGCGGATTTTTCATAATAAGGATTGCAATATCTACGAATACGATGTTAAAAATTATCTTCATCCTGATGTATTGCAAGAATTAAAGACTAAATTTGAGAATATTATTTGTTTATAACATAGGGCAAAATTATGTATAACCACATCAAAGAAATTGTAGCTGCGTCAGAAAAAACGCACAAATCTATTTCTGAACTAATTATTGAACAAGAATGTCAACTATCTGGCTTATCTCGTGAAAAAATTTGGCAGCGAATGAAGTATAATCTGCAAACCATGCGTGCCGCAGTCAAAAAAGGTGAAACAAATCGCGGCGTTTTTTCAAAAACGGGCTTAACTGGCGGCGAAGCAGTTAAATTAAAGAAATATCGCGCCAAGGGCCACACCCTTTCTGGTGACACCATGATGGCCGCAGTAGAAAACGCCATCGCCACTAATGAGGTCAATGCGGCAATGGGCGTGGTCTGTGCTACTCCAACTGCCGGCTCTTCTGGCACTTTGCCTGGCGTATTATTTTTATTAGAAAAAAGATTAAAACTCAGCGAAAAGCAGATGATTCGTTTTCTTTTCACGGCTGGCGGATTTGGCATGGTAATCGCCAATAATGCCGAAATTGCCGGAGCAACTGGCGGCTGTCAAGCAGAAGTCGGTAGTGCCTCAGCCATGGGTGCTGCAGCGGCGGTAGAGGCAGCTGGTGGCAGTGCTGAGCAAAGTGCCCAAGCCCTATCGATTGCCATGTCCAACTTATTAGGATTAGTCTGCGATCCGATTGCCGGCTTAGTTGAAGTGCCCTGCGTTAAAAGAAATGGCATCGGTGCAGGTAATGCCCTGATTGCAGCTGATATGGCGCTAGCGGGATGCACGAGCGTGATTCCTGCTGATGAATGTATTGAAGCGATGAAAAAAGTTGGTCATCAAATGCCAGCATCCCTGCGTGAAACCGGAATTGGCGGACTTGCTGGCACACCAACAGGTCAGGCAATTAAAGCAAAAATTTTTGGTAAAGATGCATAGGTAATAAAATGCGTGATAGTAAAACAATTAAAAACGATATTATTGAACATTTGGCCCAAGTCATTGATCCGGAATTAAACGTTGATGTCGTCAACTTGGGGCTGATTTATGAAATTGACCTTGATCAAGATGGCATCTGTCTCATCAATATGACTTTAACAACGCCTGCTTGTCCTTTGACCGATTATTTGATTAAAGAAATTACAGCAACTGTTAAAAAAGTCCCTGAAGTAAAAAATGTCGATGTAGAATTTGTCTGGTACCCGGTTTGGACACCAGAACGGATGAGCGATGCAGCTAAGAAATATTTCAAGATACAATAAAAGAGTCTAGGCTAAAATCTTGCCTAGGCTCTTTATTTGTCCAAACTATTTATTCAAATAGGTCACAAACAACTCAGTATAAATTTTAACAAACTTCAAATACATCTTTTCATCAACATATTCGTTAACCTGGTGCGGTGTATCATTACCAGGACCAAACATGGCAAAGGGATAGCTAGGACCTTTATCGGCAATTAAGTTAGAAGCGTCAGTTACTGGTTTAATAGCAACGGTCGGAATTGGCTGACCTGCATATTTTGCCCCAATTTTTTGGGCTAATTTAACAAATTCTGACTTGCCGTCAGTTTTAATTGAAGGCTCCGACATATAAATATCCATTTTAATCTTAGCGCCTTGCTTATTTTCTGCCTTAACCAATTCAGTTAACTTTTCTTCAACTAAACTATTATTAAATTCAGGAATAGTCCGCACGTTAATTTGCGCCGTAGCTTCCCCTGGGATCATATTTACCTGTTCCCCACCATTAAAGACAGTGGTATTGAAGGTCAACTTGCCTAAATCTACATTGCTCTGATCTGTTTCTCTAAAAACTTTATTGGCTTTAACCAACAGATCCATTAAAGGATCGATTGCATTATAACCTTCTTTAGGCATTGAGCTGTGAGCTTCTTTGCCTTGAGAAGTTAACTTAATATCCATCGAGCCTTTATGAGCAATAGCAATACTGTAGCCAGAAGGTTCACCAACTAAAAGAGCATCAACATCATTCATATAACCTTCTTTTTTAAAGAGTGCTGAACCTTTTTCACCAACTTCTTCACCAAAAGTAGCCAATAATTTAATACTACCGTGTTTAAGCAAATGATGTTCATGAATATTAATCATCGCAATAACCAGAGCAGCTAAGCCAGACTTCATATCAGTCGCTCCGCGGCCATATAATTTACCATCTTTATTGGTTAGTTTAAAGGGATCCGTATGCCATTGATCTAATTCACCTGGTGAAACGACATCCATGTGCCCACAGATTGCTAACACAGGATGCCCTGCCCCAATTTCCGCAAACAAATCTGCCCGAGTTGCGGAATATTCAAGTAAGCGTGAACTAATTCCGTGTTCCCCTAACAATTTTTGTAAATATTTTGCGACCAAAATTTCATTATCATTAACAGATTTTATTGCAACCAGATCACTCAAGATTTTAAGTTCTTCAGTATCAGTTAAAACATTATTCTCTTCCATAATTAATTTTCCTCTCAAAAATCGAACCGTTTTCACTTTGATTGTAGCCTCTAAGGTTCTGATAGTAAAAAAATACGACTATCATTTATTCAATGACAATCATATTGAAAATATTAATTACTATTTTTAATTATCTTACTGATGCACCAGTTGTAGTATCTGCTTCTAGTTCAGGAGCTGGCTTTCCTTCCAACTTAGAAGCGCCTGAAACGGCATCAGTTTGCTTAATTTGATTTTCGTCAGTTACTGGATACGGCTTGCGTCTGCTTGGATCAGCATTAGATGGTAAATTATCAGCAGTATAAGCAATATGCGTCAATTTAGCATGCTTAACGTCATCAATTGTCTTGCAGCCAGTTAATTGCATATCAATCTTTAACTCATCATTTAATTGTTCAATAACAGAAGCAACACCATGAGCACCACCTAAGGCTAAACCGTAAAGATATGGACGACCAATTCCAACAACGTCGACACCTAAAGCCAAAGCTTTAAAGACATGGGAACCGCGACGAACGCCAGAATCAAAGATAATTGGTACCCGCTGGTTTACTGCTTGGGCAATTTCTGGCAAAACGTCAATTGTAGCAGGAGCACCGTCAACTTCACGACCGCCGTGATTAGTTACGTAAATTCCGTCAGCACCTGTGCCAATTGCCTTGTAGGCATCTTCAGTACACATTACACCTTTAACAAAAACCGCAAGCCTGATTCTTTCTTAATTCTTTCAACATCTTCAGGACCAATCTTTTGCGCAGAAGCAGCGTACAGCGGTCTCATCGCAAATGCATATTCCAAAACTATATAAATTCAGTTTGGATTTATATAAAATTTTTTATATTCTAAAAATATCTGTAAGAGCTTACAGCAAAAGTTGTATAATTTAGGAGGTATGACATATGTATGCAGAAGCTTTTGACAATGCAGCTAGTGCATCAAAGAAAAAATTTAATCTTTTAAGAAACAATCCGCTTGGTTACGTATTGCTTTCAATGTTCGCCAGAATGTACATTGGGTTCGAAGTCCTATTAGCCTTTACTGTAGGCAGTCAGTTAGGAACCAATCCTTTTGCCAAGCTGATCAAAGGATTAATCTTTGGTATTGCTCTTAGTTTAGTAATCATTCCTGGTGCGGAATTATTTACGGGAAATAATTTCGTCATGGAGGCTGGTTTATTAAAAAAAATAACTATTGTTTAAGCAATTATTCTTTGGGTAGTTTGCTGGATCGGTAATTTACTTGGTGCTAGCTTACTCGCTTGGATTTTTACTGCTTCAGGGTTAGATTTACCTGCTGTTGCAGCTGTCTTTACTAAAGCCGCTGCTGCTAAAATGTCAGCCCCAGCATTTCAATTAGTTCTACGCGCTATCTTATGTAATATTTTGGTTTGTTTAGCCGTTTGGTCAACTTTCCAAAGCAAAGATGATACTGCAAAATTAATTATGGTTTGGTGGTGTTTGCTCGCCTTCTTTTCAAGTGGGTTTGAGCACTCAGTAGCCAACATGACCACGCTAGTCGTAGCTTTATTAAACCTGATTAAAGCTGCCGGAGCTGTTTCAATTAGCGGCCTCTGCTACAACTTGTTATGGGTAACTATCGGCAACATGATCGGCGGTATCTTCTTTGTTGCCTTCCCTTACTGGATAGGTTCGCGCACTACAAAAAACAAGAAAAAGAGGCATGATTTATGAAAAAAATTTTAGCAATTAATTCGGGTAGCTCTTCTTTTAAGTTTAAGCTTTTCACCTTTCCTGATGAAAAAGTTATCAGCGAAGGGATGGCTGATCGAGTTGGCCTAGATGGTTCAACCTTTACTATCAAGGTTAAAGGTGAAAAACACCAAGAAAAAGTTGACATTCCTGATTCCGAAACTGCAGTTACAATCTTACTTGAAAATTTAAAGAAGTACGATTTAATTGACGATCCTAAGGAAATTATCGGAATCGGCCATCGAATTGTTGCTGGTGGTGAAGAATTTAAGGACTCCACTTTAATTGATGACAAGTCATTACAAAAGATTTATGATTTGAAGCAATATGCACCACTTCATAATACCGCTGAAGCTGATGTTATTAAGGCTTTCATGAAAGTGTTGCCTAATGTTCCTGAAGTTGCTGTCTTCGATACTTCATTCCACCAAACTTTGGACCCAGTACACTACTTGTACTCACTTCCATATAAATACTATGAAAAATATGGCGCTAGAAAATATGGTGCCCACGGTACTTCAGTCAGATATGTCAGTCAAAAAGCTGCTGAAATTATGAAGCGTGACTTAAAAGACTTGAAGTTAATCATCTGTCACCTAGGATCAGGTGCTTCAGTTACCGCTGTTAAAGATGGTAAATCATTCGATACTTCAATGGGCTTTTCACCAATGGCCGGAATTACGATGAGTTCTCGCTCTGGTGATGTCGATCCTTCTTTACTTGCTTTTGTCATGAAGAAGGAAAATCTTGACGCTGACCAAATGCTTAAGGTCTTAAACAATGAATCTGGTTTGTTAGGTATTTCTGGCATTTCACCAGATATGCGTGATTTACGTGGCGATATGACTAAGCTTGAAGGTGAAAAGAAGAAGCGTGCTGACTTAGCTAGAAACATTTTCATCAATCGTATTATTCGCTATGTTGGTGCTTATACCCTCGAAATGGGCGGCTTAGACGGTATCGCCTTCACAGCTGGTGTTGGTGAACATGACTTTGGCGTCCGTGAACGTGTTATGACTTCACTCAAGCTTTTAGGCCTTAAGCCTGATTTAGCTGCTAATAAAGAAAATGCCACCATCATTACTAAGCCAGACTCAGCTATTGTCGGCATGGTTATTCCAACCAATGAAGAATTAATGATTGAACGTGATGTTATCAGAGTAGCTGGTTTAAGGTAAAAATCAATGCAAACAAAGAAGCGAAGGATTTTGTTCCTTCGCTTTTTTCGTCTTATTAAGCTATTGCTTTTTCTTTTCGTTCATTATATGCGTAATAAATCCAGGCAATAATCCCAAAGGCTACTGGACCAATAGCTGTCCAGAATGAGGTTTGCCAATCGCCGGTAAAGAGTGGTTCGATACAAGTGAAGATAATCCCAATTGCGACCACTAACCAAACAACAATGGTCGTTGCCCAAACCTTTTTCTTACCTTCAATAAAGACAAATGGACGATCCAGGTCCTTTTTAGCTTTAAAAAAAGGATAAGCAGCAATTAAAAACAGGTATGGTGCTGATGATGAAACGTTCATCATGTCCATTAAAATCGTATAGAATTGTTGCGCGCCATTACCACCAAATGAAATAAATAAGATAATAACGCTAACCACAATTGCCTGCACCCACATTGAGAATTCAGGCATATTGTGCTTATTCAGCTTAACCATTTTCTTAGGCAATAACCGTGGATCACAGCCTTCAATAAATGATTTAATTGGTGAATAAACCATCAAAAAGGCAGCGGCAATTCCTGATAACACGTCGGCAATTCCTGATAAACGAGAAAAGACAGTCCCAATTGCCAGTGAAGCAGAATGTGATAAGCCCAAGCTGTGACCAGTAACAATACCTAAATTGTTAATCAAAACATATTCAACGTTAGCTAAGTCAACGCCTTTGCCGCCTAATGACTTGTTCCAGTTGACAGCCACCCCACACATAAAGATATTGACCACATAAAGTGTGGTCATCAAAATCATGGCAGTAATCAAAGCCTTCGGATAATTTTTTTCCGGTTTATCAACTGAATCGATTACCCCAGAGGTTGTTTCCAAACCACCATAAGCAAATAAAGCATAAACAATAAATGAAATAACCGCAATTGGTGACTGGAACGCTGGATTAGGTGAATGAACCATGTTTTGTGCAGTTACTGGTTCAGCCAATTGTCCGTGATTCAAAATAAAAACAAAAAGTGAAACTGCAGTAAAACCGATGGCAATTCCTAAAGTAAAGACCCCACCAATATTATTGATTGCCTTTATTTTATCAATTCCCTTTGCGGCACAAAATGTAACAATTACTAAGAAAACAACTTCCAACACACCTAATAACTGAGTTGAAGTCAGCGACCCTAAATGCCAGCTTTGGGTAGTATCATGACCAAAAATTGCCGTTGAAACTGAAACTAAGAAAAATTGGGTTGATGAAACTAACCAAATTACCCAAGCTGCCAGCCAAATAAAAGTTCCGATAAATGCTACTTTTTCATTAGTAGATCCTTCCAGCCAAGAAAAGATTCCGCCCTTAATTCCCTTAAAAGAAGCACCATATTCAGCAAAAATTAAAGCTGATGGCAGGAAGAATAAAATAGCTGTGACAATATACCAAATGATACTTGAATAACCCATTTGATAAAAAGCTGTCAGTGAATTACTAAATCCAAAAATAGAAGAAAAAATCATCAAGACAAGACTACTAGGACTTATCTTAACGTGATCGTCATTCTTCATAAAAAATAAAACAACTCCTTTAACATAAACAAACAATTTCTATTATGAACTTTTAGAGCAACATTTTCAAAAGTTGTCTTGAATAAAAAAAGCAGGCCTGTTCGGTCTGCTTAAGTAAGATCTATCTTATCCTCTGCCACAATAACTCTGGTCGCTGAGCTAATTCCGCATAAAGATGGCGACCATTTACGCTAATCCCTTCAAATTCACGACCGGTGTGAAAATGTCCACTAGCCAGCACGCGTCCTGAACGTTTCAATTTAAACAAATAGTCATTAAAGGCCAAGTAAATCTGCTTTTTATGCTTGTCATAGGCAATCCCTTGAACGGGAGAATCATTCCGCATAAAATCTCCTCTAGTAGCGCCGACTTCTTTAGGATACCAGCTGTTGCCGCTGCGAGTAACTTCCCAGTATTCAAAGCGATGGTCGGTCGCATCATGGTAAACAGCAATAAATTGATGGTCATTTACAAAAGTAGCATTATGGAAGTAACGACCAGTTCTAGCTGAATGATTCCAGACCTTAAAAGTCCAAATCCGCTTAATTTGCAAATTCTTTTTACTAATCTGCATTAGTTCTTCTGATTGCGGCGTCTTGCGTAATAAATGATTATTCGCAATCACATAAAGATAATGTGAAGTTGAACCAATTGCCTGACCGTGTCCTAATTTAAGATAAGGACTAACCTTCACGTGGGATGCCAAACTAACAAATTGTGACCAAGGCAGCCATGGCAATTTTTGCATGATATAACGGTTAGGTATCTGACCTAACTGATAAGAAACAATGTGCGCCCGCGTATCATGAGGAGAGTGATACATGGTGGCATACATCGAGCCATTTGAAACCGTCATCCCTTCAGGAACGGGGCCTACAGTCCCAGTCACCGAATTACTTTGACACAAAGTAGCTGGTTGATAAAAATAGGTCTTTAACTTAAATGGACCACTTTTTAAACGATGCGGTTTAGTTTCCGGAGCAAAACTTCTACCCCAGTTGCCTGAAGTTTTATAGTGCTTAAACCAGCTGCGCGCACTCTTACCTGTCTGTGGTGTCTTGTTTGCTGATGCAATTCCTTCTTTAGCATTGCTTCTTACGTGAACAATAGTATGAGCTCGTGCTTTACCATACGAATAAGTTACACGATAACTACCACTTTTTCCTGATGAAATTTCCGCTCTTGATACCTTAACTTTACTTGGATCAACCACATTTCCAGCAGCATCCACTGCATAATTAATTGCATCCCTAGTTGGAAAACTATAATGAGCATTTTTTACCAGACTAATTTGCGGTACAACGGCAATTTTTCTCTTCAAAAAAGCTCCTTGATTAATCCAACCAGCTTTATGCCCATCAATCCATACATAGCAATATTTTCTGCCGTGAACTTTTCTTACTGCGCTAGTTTGCACATTGCTGTGCTTAAATGTCTGTGCCATGCATAAACTTCTTGACGGCCCTCTACGTGTTAATCGTTGATAAATTCTGGCAGAAGTCTGCGGCTTGATCATTTTAGTTTGAAAAGGATTTATCTCCCTTGAAAAAACTGGCTGTGACTTCAAGCCCAATAAAATTGTCAAACATATTAATCCCAAATAAACTTTTACTTTTTTCATTCTAATCTTCTAACTCCCTAAAAATAACACAAAGTCTATTGTAGGTCAGTCATAATTTTTATCAATGGAAAAATTAAAAAAGCTCCTTGAAAAACATCTCGTTTTCAAGGAACTTCTTAATTATTAACTATTTTTAGTTTTCAACTATTAAGTTCTTTAAGTCGTCTGACAATTGAACTGGAGCGTACTTAGCACTAGTAATCTTCATAGCTGATTGCTTAACGTATCTCTTTTTGCCAATGTAGACATATCTTGTCTTACCGTTCTTAACAATCATGCTGGTCTTAAATTTTTTGCCATGCTTGATCTTTTTCTTGGTAGCCTTGAAGTAAACTTTCTTAGATTTTCTAGTTTTCTTGTAAGCATAGTAAATCTTGGCACCCTTCTTTGATTTAGGGGTTACCACGATGTATTCAAGAGTTCTGTTATTGTATGCATCTTGAATAGCTTTTTGATCTGATTGTGCTTGCTTTACCCAATTTTCTTGAGTTGGGACAGAAGCAGAAGTAGTTACATCAGTTGAAGGAATAAAGACGGGAGTATCTTTTCCGTTTACTGTTTGATTTTCAATATAATATAAAGTAATGGTTTGACTTTGTCCACTTTGAGAAGTTGCAGTTACATCTATTGAATAATAAACATTAATTGCTTGACCCTTAGTGTAAGTAGAATCAACCTTTTCAAATTTATTATCGTCTTTTAAGCCAAAAAGTACTGGTTTATCACTGTTTACAGTTACTGAAACAGTTCTGCGTTTAACACTAACTGACCCCTTCTTAGCTTGATTAGTAATTTGAGCTTGAACTGGTTGAGCAGTTTGGGCAACGCCAGCTAAACCAGCTGAAAGCATCACTGCGGCAGCTAATGAAGTAAATAATTTTTTAGTTTTCATGAATATGATCTCCTAACGTAATCTTTTATAACCTCATTATAACATTTACTTCTGGGCAAACAACTGATCAATCGTAGCTAAATCAGTTTGATTAATCAAAAAATCAGTCTGCGGATTTTCAAGCATGTCTTCCGCAATAATTAGCGGTACAATCTTTCTTTGACTAAAATAGCGCATCACTAATTCTAAAGGACTACTGCCGTAGTGACCAGCAATCTCGCCTAAGGCTTCAATATCCTCTGTCACTGGTATCTCAACCTGAATCTTATATTTGCGGGCGACTTCCAGCAAAGCGGGATTTTCATCAGCTAATTGAATTACGCCAGGCACAATCTTAGCCACTTTTAACAAACTAGTCAAAGCTTCTTTACTAGGACTCTCAACGCCTAAAGTCTTGATCCAGCCATGCATCTTGAGCTGCTCTAGTTCTTATCAGATCTATCCGTTGCGTTCAATATCTGTCGTCAACTTCAACATACAAAGATCAGCATGGCTGGTCTTCTCTAATGCGTTTAATGCTAGCCCGCACCTGAGCAGGCAACTTAATTCCTTCTAAAATTTCAATTTGCATATAAACCTGTGGACTAGTCCTTTGCCAAGTAATTTTTTGACCAGCTGGACAAGCCATTAAACAATACCCCCGACTTAATGGCTTGATTAATACTAGATTCATCTGCAGTAATCGTTCCTACTTTAGGCATCAAGTTGCCATCATTTAGCACGACGGCTTCATCTAATAGTGTCATCGCTCCCACCTCTTTAAGCTAATTCAACATAAATCTTGACTGCTTCCTTAAGTGTTTGATAAACGGTTGAAACATGCAAAACGTGACTTAAAAAGTCGGCTCTTTCATCCTTATTCATCTTTGAATCAAATGAAACCGTAATTTCCATTTCGGTAACTACAGATTTACCATGACCAAGCTTTTCTGTTTGCGCATGATTTTCAACCTGGAAGTTCTTCACATCAAGCTGGTGAGATTTGGCAATCATGCCGGCTGACATTACAATACATGAATTCACACTACCGCAAAGATATTCTACTGGGTTAGGACCAGCATTGTGATCATCCCCTGCATCATCACAAATAAAAACGTGGTCACGTGCCTGGTTCTTAATTTGCCATTCTTTATCTTCAAGCTTGGATTTAACTAAATATTCACTCATCCTTTTTCCACTCCTTATTTAAAAATCAATGATAATCGATTGTCTCATTCACCCGCTTACGCTAAATGAAATAAACTAGCAGGATTAACGGAATCAAGACTAATTTTACTGGATAGAAATATTGATAGCTTTCGCCAGCATCTAACTTCTTTTATTTAGCTATTAATTTATGCTAAACATCAAGAAGAAAGATACTACCTTGTTTTCCCTTCAATTATACAACGATCAGAAATTTTAATTGGTATCTAACGATTGCGAATATTTAACTAGTTATTTTTTACTCATCAAGATAAAGATAAGTACCCCATTGTACAGGCTGCTGTTTACTTGGTTGAATCACAAAATATAAGATGAAAATCCAACCAAATGGAATAACTAATAACCATAGCCAATAACCGGTGTAATCAACATCATGTAATCTTCTAACTGCTAAACCCAGTTGACACAATTTTAAATAGATATAAATAATTCCCCAGATAAGCAGGCCAATAATTAAAATTGTCGGTACACTGCTAAAAGCCCAACCAGTAATTTCCGTATTATTTTCATAATGAGCAACTGGCATAATAGTTGCACAAAATGTAATAATACCACCAAGCCAAATTATAATTTCCGTAATTACAAGTCCAATCCAAAAGTTTCTTCTCGTAGTTCGAGCATCCCAAGTAAATGGTCGCAAAAAGGTTTCCTTCACAATTTGCCCAAAAGCTGAAGTAGGAATTGCCTCGTCATTTCTCGGGCCTTGGTATTGTTGCCTATAGTATGGTTCACTCATTTATATTTCTCCTAATTCTTCATATTTTTTAATGATGATCAATCGCACCATTCAAGCGTTTGCGCCAAACAAAGTAAACTACTAAGATCACTGGAACTAAAACCAATTCTACTGGATAAAACCATTCAATCGGTAAAACTGAATCGATCACACCACTGATCATCGGGCCAAAGGCCATCGCAATGTCTAGTCCCAAATAAAAGGTAGCACTAGCTAAGCCTTGTTCTTCAATTGGTGCTAACAAAAGCGCCGTTGATTGCAAAACAGAATAAATAATGCCGTAACCTGACGCCATTAAGGCTGCGGCTAAGGCCATCTGCCAATCATTGTTCATTACTGCAAGCAAGATAATGTAAGCAGCCGTTGAAACTAGACTTAGCCAAAACCAGACGCCAAAACGTACTGTATCAAAATACCTTTTTAGTCCTACTCTAATAATCAACAAAACAACCGCATAGATCAAAAAATACGACCCGACAGCAACGGTTAAATGTTTTTGTTCTACATAAGTTACAATATCTGCCTGCGTCACAAAATACGGGATAGCAAATAAAGTTGTCAAAATTGCTACCGGTAAAACATTAAACTGAATAATTTTGAAACTCTTCTTCTGCGTTCGAACTCGTTTTTTAGGCAAAGCATGATCGCCTACAAACTGAATGGCCACAATCATTAGTAAAGCTGAAACAGCTGATGCTAGCAAGCTTGTGCGATAACCTATTTTTTGATAAATATTAATCGAAACTGCTGGCGCTAACGCCATTGCCAAAGCATTCATTAAGCCATAAAAGCCCATTGCTTCACCAACGTGTTGGCGCGGCACTAAAAAGGCTAGCCAAGTAGTCATGCAAACTGTGCAAAGGACATAACCAGTACCGTTAATCAGCCGAAAAAGCAAAAGCCAGCCACTTGATGGAGTCAAAACATACCCCATAACTCCGATAAAAATCAAAATGCCGCCAATAAATGATAAGCGGTATTTAGAAAATTTATCAGTCAAATTACCGGCTACCGGCCGCAAAGACATGGCGGCTAAGCTCATAATCCCAACAATGATCCCCGCAAAAGCACTGCTAGCGCCTAATTCTTTGGCATAGCCATTGATCAAAGGATTAACAAACATTGTACTAAACATAAAAAAGAAAGATGCTGCCATAACTAGGACAACATCTTTGGTATAAATTGATTCTCTCTTCGCCAAAATGATCCCCCAATTCTGCTCTAATTATACAACTATCACAGAATGATCATTTAGCAATTTTTAAACTAACAGTAAAAACAATGTCTTCACCTTTGTGGTGGGCTAAAATTTTGCCATGAAAGGCTTCGACTAACTCTTGCGCCATAGCCAGGCCAATCCCAAAGCCACCTTTCTTAGAATTATGCGACTCATCATCGCGATAAAAACGATCAAAGAAATGGCTGTAATCTTTGCCTTTACCTTCACGATAGGTATTTTCTACCCGCAAGACCGCATATTTGCTTAAAGTTCCGCCCTTAGTCAGTTTCACCTGAATCTTGCCATGAGGATCACAATATTTTTGCGCATTATCTAGCAAAATATTAACTACTTCGGCTAAAGTATGCTTTTCAGCTAAAACATTTAAGCCTTCCCGCACCGATACTTGGTAGACTAAGTCATTCTTCTTCATGACTGATTTAAAATCTTTAGTTGTTTCTTCAACGATTTCTGAAAAGCTAACTTTGCTTAAGGTAAGCTCACCCGTCTCGCCAGCTCGAGCCAGCGAAATCAGCCGATTGATTAACTTAGTTAGTTTAGCCACCTGCTCTTTATTGCTTTTATTCCATTCAGAATTATTGCCCAGCATTTCTTCCATTTCCGTATTCGCGGAAATAACTGCTAGAGGCGTTTTTAATTCATGGCCGGCATTGGTAATAAATTCCTGCTGCTTGTGGTAAGCATCAATCGTTGGCTTAATTGCTTTGCCCGAAACTAAAATCAAAACTAAAGCAAAGACAATCAAAGCGCCTGAGCCTAAAACTAACGCTACTCTAAATAATAACCAAAAACGGTTAAAAATCAGAGTTTCATTCAAAAAAACAATCATCATTTCACCAGTAGAATTTTTTACAACCCTAAAGGCATATTGATTTTGTCCTAAGGCAACTACACCACTTTTATCGCCATTTTCTAAAGCTGATCTGGTAATAGTCTGAATCTTGGAATTATTAATTTTATAAACGTTATTATCATTAACTACATGTACCCGATGGCTTTCATCAATTGTTACCGCAAAATAGCGATACTGATAAACCGCTTCGGGATTATACTGCCCACCTAAAAAATTGCGATTAATTGGATCATGTTGATCGCCAAAGGCTGGTTTGGCATTTTTTGGCGACAAGCGCCCTTCATTTTTGACCAAAGCCGTTAGCACGCGATCGACTTCATTTTGGCTTTGAACATGAGTCACCCAAACTAAGCCGCCTAACGTCAACAACAAAACTACAAACAAGGCAGCAACAGAGGTACCAATAAACTTCCACCGAAATTTTTGAATCATCTGCTCACCTACTTAACTAGCTTATATGAACCACCTTTATCGCCTTCAATTCGAACTGAGCTTTGAATTGATTGCAATTTTTGCCGCAAGTATGAAACATAGATCCAGACTACATCGCTATTGGCATCAAGATCATTTTTCCAAACATGATTAAGCAACTCTTCTGTTGATAATTCCTTATTTTGATTTAACAAAAAGTAATTCATCAATTGAGTTTCAGTCCCGCTCAAACGAATTGAATTATGACTAGCCAACTCCTGCTTAGTCACATTCAAAGTTACATCCCCTAATTCCAACTTATTAGGAGTAAAGTCATCTTCACGGCGCTCTTTTGAACGCAGCCGCGCTAACAATTCCTTAAGTGAAAATGGCTTAGTCAGATAATCATCAGCACCACTATCAAGACCAGTTACTCGGTCATCAACCTCGGCCTTAGCTGTTAACATTAAAATATAAGTCTTGTCGCCACTTTCACGAATTTTTTTCAAAGCCGTAATTCCATCCATGACTGGCATCATGATATCCAGCATAATTACGTCATAAGAATTTTCTTTGGCATGCTCGACTGCCTTTAAGCCATTATCTACCGGATCCACATCATAACCCGCGTGTTCCATGGCCACTGTTAAAACCCGCAATAGTTGCGGTTCATCTTCTGCTACTAAAATCTTCATTAACTCATTAATCCTCTTCCCTAATTAACTGCCGAATCGTTTGCATCGACACATCACAAGAAGCTAATTCATCTGCTACTCGCTTTAATTCATTACCAATCATCTCAGGATTCTTAATCTGGTGTTTATATTTCATTTCATGTTCCAGGCTAGCCCAAGTATCCATCGCAATTGTTCTTAATTGCACTTCAACAAAATAATGACCCGGTATATTTCCGTCAACATCTTCATCAGGTACAGTCACGTCAAGAATCATATGATATGAGCGATACCCATTAGGCTTAGCATTAGTAATATAATCTTTTTCCTGATAAACACTAACATTATCCCACTGCTTAATAAAGTCAATGCAGGTATAAATATCGTCAATAAAATTGCATACAACACGCAATCCAACACTATCTCGATTAGCACGCAAAGCTGATTGTGGCGTTAATGGTAAATCTTTTCTCTTGCACTTACCTTCCATACTGGCTTCACTTTTTACCCGACCACGTAAATGTTCATAGAGACGTTCTCCATGTCCTTTTTCATAATTTTTATTTAACTGCTCAAATCGCGTCATCATTTGATCAAGTAATTTATCTAAAGTTGGGGCGTATTTCCCATAAATATTCAACGTTTATCCCTTCTTCCCTTTTTAATCATAACAAGATTATTTGATTTTTATTTGAATAAAGCTAATTTATTTTGTGATAAGTCACAAGAAACCAAAATAAGCAACCATTACTAAAATTGAGCAAGGTTGCTTATTTATATTAATATTGTTTAATTTTTCATCTAGAGGGGGAAAAGATCAAAATTTGACTTCTTGACCGTTAACTACAACTTGATAAGTTAAATCTTTTAAATTAACTTTTAATTCAGCTTGGCTGGTTTGCTCTTTATTTTTACGAATAATTTGGATTTCATTTTCATTAGGAGTGGAGACTTCAATTGAACCATCAAGATCAATCTGTTCTGGTCCAAAGGTATTCCAGAGCTTTTCTTTGCTGCCATCGGCAAAAGTAATTTCTTGATATGGCACCCTGTCTTTACGCTTATAAATTAAGTCAACATCAGCTTGAGTTGGCCGACCAGCAGGCCAAAATTTATCCCAGCTTAGGAATAAAATTAGCATAAGGGCTTTGATCCTTATTTTTTTGAAAATCTTGATAATACTTAGAATGACGAGAAATATGATTAATCATAAAGTCAAACATCAGGTAATATTCTTCACCTAATTTTTCGACATCAGCCCAATCGCCAAACTTAGGATCTACAGTAGTGTAGTCAGTTGGCGCAAAGCCACGATCACCAGTTGATGGAAAAAATGGCAATAAGTGGATGCCACCAACTGCGCCTTTTAAGTCTTTATGTAAAACTTCGTTTAATTCTTTTAGATTCTTACCTAAACTATCAGGATAAGTAATCAACATTACTTTGTTTTTAATTGCCATCACAAATTTCCTCAGTTAATTGCTTTAAAGTAATACCGATAAGCCATGAAATCGCCATGTTCAACCGGATCATAAATTCCTAGGTTCATCAATTCATCACCGCCATATACTTGGTGGCTTGCCTGATCTTCATACTGCTTATTCGTGTCAAGACCAACTAATTTTGTTTTAGTAAAGTATGGCTGTGCACTGGCCATGACCTTAACTGTTGATAAAACTACTTCGTTTTTATCAGGGGAAACAGTTTCCCAGGCACATTGGTTGCCTTCTTGCGCATTTTTCAAGCGATAAAAAGTACCATATTGGGTAACTGCTCTGATTTTCTTATATTCAGCCACTTGCTCAGCAACAGCCTTTTGATCTGATTCGCTTAATTTAGTTAAATCAAGCTCGTACCCTAGATCACCCCACATTGCGACAATACCACGCGTCTTAAATGGTGTAATTCGGCCGTTTTGTTCATTAGGACTAACTGATACATGAGATGTCATCATTGATTGAGGGTAAACCAAGCTAGTACCATATTGAATGGTTAAACGATCGATTGCATCACTATCATCACTAGCCCAAATTTGCGAATTATAATACGCCATACCAGCGTCAAATCTACCACCGCCGCCGGAGCAGCCTTCAATTAGAAGATCAGGATAACGATCAACAATTTTTTCAAGCAAGTCATATAAACCTAATACATAGCGGTGATAGACTTCGCCTTGTTGATCTGCTGGTAAATCAACTTGGTAAATATCAGACAAGTGACGATTCATGTCCCACTTAATGTAGTCAATCTTGCCTGAGTCTAAAATCTTTTCCATCTGGTTAAATATGTTATCACGCACTTCTTTACGTCCTAAATCGAGTAAGTATTGATTTCTTGATGGACTTGGTTTTCTACCTGGAACATGCATTAAGTAATCGGGATGCTTTTGATATAAATTAGAATCAATTGAAATCATTTCCGGTTCAAACCAAAGACCAAATTTCAGCCCTTGTCCATGAACATAGTCAGCAAAATGATCTAGTCCTTGAGGAAACTTCTTTTCATAAACTTGCCAATCACCTAAGGAAGAATTATCATCATCGCGATGACCGAACCAGCCATCATCAAGTACAAACATTTCAATGCCTAATTCCTTAGCCTTATCAACAATTGGCTTTAATTTTTCTTCATCAAAATCAAAGTAAGTAGCTTCCCAGTTGTTGACAACAATTGGCCGAACTTGATCCTTATACTTGCTGCGCATGATGCGATCATGAATAATGCTATGGAAAGCTTGACTCATCTTATTCAAACCTTGATCCGAATAAACCATTAATACTTCAGGAGTTTGAAATTCATTACCAGCAGGCAATTTCCAATTAAAGTTAAAATCATTAATTCCCACATTGACATGAGTCTGTGCAAACTGGTCTTTTTCAACCTCAAATTTATGATTACCTGAATAAACAAAGGCTAAACCATATGCATCTCCATTAAATTCATTAGTATCTGGATCAACCAAAGCTAAAAATGGATTCATTTGATGACTGGAAGTACCACGATGACTAGCAAAAACATGAATGCCTTGATTTATGTGATTACGGTCTACTCTTCTTTCATGAGCATGAGCACCTGGCAAAGTAATCGAATCAAAATCACGATCAACAAAGTCAATTTGCATAGATGCAACTTTTTCAATATTTACAGTCTCGTTGCCTGCATTTTTAACCTTAACAGATCTTACAATTACAGGACGATCACGATAGATGGTGTATATCAATTCAAAATTGAGTTTAGTCTTTTGATCCTCTAGCGTAACAATTAAAGTTTCCGCCCCATCTTTATTTTCAACCCATGAATGAGGCAATCCCTCTAAATCAGGCTTGCCATCTTCAATCTTATAATCTTTATAGGTTAAAAATAATGTATTAGAGCCATCTTTTTGGCGAACAACTGCAGCTGGAGTATGATAATCCATCTCACCTGCCGTACTGTATTCTTTAGGTAAGGAATCACGTGAAAAAGTTCTATCTAACGATCCTGGTAAATTACCTGAAAAGCCACGATCGACTCTAGGATAGCGAAGCTCGCCATGATAATTATTTACTTTTTTACCAAAGTATAAATGGCAAAGTGTACCACCATCTTCTACTGCAAGAAGATATGAAATTTGATCATTATGCAGGTGAAAGATTTTGTTCTTTTTATCAAAAGTAATTAATTCTTTTGTCATAGTAATTCTCCTATTTTGCTTCCGTCTTTTCTTTAGCTTCTAAAGTCATGACATCATCTTCAGCCTTAACTTCACTGCCCTCTGTAGCAGTTAATTTAATATCTTTAAAGTCTTTGGAATTAGTTACAACTACAATTACTGTATCATCTAAGCCAGCCTTCTTAATAGTTGGATCCCAGAATTCAATTAATTCTTGACCCTTCTTAACTTTTTGACCTTCTTCAACGTATGAGACAAAACCTGTGCCCTTTAATTTAACAGTGCCAAGACCAATATGAATTAATAATACTAAACCGTTATCACCAACTAATCCTACTGCATGCTTCGCAGTAAATACCTGACGAACAGTTGCATCAAATGGTGCTAATACTCGTCCATTTGAAGTTCATCTTACCAGCAGCAGTAATTGAAGCGGCAGTTGCACCGGTAGTCATTCCGGCCATAATAGCAATTTGACTAACAACACCGTTAGAAACGGCACCCCCGAATTTATCAATTAACGGACGAACTGACAATGCTAACGATTCGTCACGGTGACCCAACTTAAGTTGACCATATTCAACTGAGTCAGTAATTACCATCAAAACGATCAAGAAGACCATTTGTTGTGGGAAACCAAAGATTGATGCAGCTAACAAAACTAATGCCAAGTTGCTGCCAGCCACTGAGAACAAGTAAGCACATGCAACCCACATTAATTGGTCATTACCTGCTAAAGCTTTAAAAATTCCAACGATACCTTTAGTATCTTTTTTATTCTTACGAATATCGCTGTTAACTTCGCGAGTAAAGAGACCTACGCCCCAAGCAGAAACAAATGCGATAGTACAGATAATAGCGGCAAAGATGAACTGCAATTACTTATTTGCGGCAAAATTATAATGACTCTAATCTTTCAATTATTGATCTTTGCAATAAACTAGACCTCTCTCGCAGTTATTTATATACCTTGTTTAAAAATAATCTAGGAGTGTCACCGCAATAATTTCTGATTAATTTGCGCATGGAACAAGCTAAAGAAATTTTAGCGAACACCGATGAAGCTATTCAATCCATTTCGCAATTAGTTGGTTATAGTGATGAATTTACTTTTTCGAAAGCTTTCAAACGTTACAGTGCCTTTAGTCCTAAGCCATATCGGCAAAGTCTTAAAGAATAACATTATCAGCAACGCAAAAAAGATGTACGCGAAACTACGTACATCTTTTTCTTATCTATTCTAATAGCTCAGAAAATCTAACTAGTTGTTAGGACTTACAATCAATTTAACATTTCTAAATTTAATGTAAGTACTCTTGCCCACCTTGTAGAATTTCTTACCATTAATCCTGACTACCTTTACCTTGTTAACTTCAAGTCTTACACCTTTTCTAACAAGGACACGTTTGCCGTTACGCTTGATAGCCTTACCATGCTTGTTGTACAAGAATGAATTATGTACAAGGTAATAGTAACTAATCGTGTTAGAAACCTTAACGTATTGATTATCACCAATCCGGTAGAATTCCTTGCCCTTAATCAAGTACTTCTTACCATTATCAAGAGCAATGATTTGCGTATCCTTCTTAAGAACTACCCGCTTATTATCCTTGTAGGCAATTTGGTAATCCTTGTTGTAGATGTAAGCATTGTGAGTAAGGATGAGCTTAATCGTACCTACTTCAGTTGAAGGAGTGGTTGTTGTAGCTGTTGAATCTGAACCAGTGATATCTGAATCAACTGAAGAATTATCTGGAATTGAGGTAGATGATGACGGAACCTTAATACCCTTAATGGTGTTCACACCATTGGTTTGAGCTGTTGTTACTTCTGCTGGAGTGGTTGCTGCCTTTACTGCGTTCTTAGCTGCTGTGACATCTGAATCAACAGTACCGTTCAATGCATCTGCCTTAGTTTGATCAATGTTGCCGGCGTTCAATGCATCAGTAATTTCTTGCTTCTTCTTGGTTGCAGCTTCTTCGATGGCAGCGTTGGCATCGCTTTGTGCTTTGTCTAAAGCAGTTGGAACCTTAATACCCTTAATGGTGTTCACACCATTGGTTTGAGCTGTTGTTACTTCTGCTGGAGTGGTTGCTGCCTT